>JBAQGU010000084.1:0-3656 GCA_049287975.1 Roseiarcus sp. | reverse complement strand
AACGCGGCCGAGCCCGGCGGACTGACCGCGATGAGCGCGCAGCTCGCGCTGAACTTCCTGAAAGTGGAAGCCTCCGAACTCGCCTCGACGACGGTGATGAGCGCGATGCGCGCCTGCGGGCTCGCCGGCTATCGCAACGACGGCGATTTCGCTATGGGACGGTTTCTGCGCGACATTCTCTCCGCCCCGATCATGATCAACAACGACCGCATACTCGCCAACGCCGAAGCCGCGGTGCTAATGAGCGAGCCGCCGCTTTCGCTGACCCTTTGAACGCGACATTCCGGAGCAAGAAGGAAATCGGACATGACCGCCTCGCCACCCGCCTTGCATCAGCCTCCGACTTCGTCGGAGGAAATTCTCGCCCGACTGTTCCGGCCGATGGGGATCGACGGGGTCTACGGTCGAACCGGCGCCTATGAGGAGGTGGTCGACGCGCTCGGCGGCTTCATCGGACGCCTCAGGCCCGGTACGGCGGAAGTGTTTCGTTTTCCGCCCGTCGTCAGCCGCGCGTTGATCGAGAAGTCGGGTTATCTTGCGAGCTTCCCTCACCTGCTCGGCTGCGTCTGCGCGCTCGGTGCCGACGAGGCGCGGGTCGAGGCGGCGGTGGATCGCTTCACGGCGGGCGGAAGCTGGACCGACAGCCTCGATCCGAGCGAACTCGTGCTGGCGCCGGCCGCGTGCTATCCCATCTATGCCATCGCCGCCGCTCGCGGCCCGACGCCGCCGGAAGGGCTCCTGTTCGACGTCGCCGGCGATTGCTTCCGTCGCGAGCCGTCGCGCGATATCGATCGGCTGCAATCCTTCCGCATGCGCGAATTCGTCGCGATCGGCCCGCCCGAGCATATCATGAATTTCCGCGAGCAGTGGATCGCGCGCGCGCCAGAAATCGCCGGCGCGCTCGGCCTCTCCCACCGCATCGAGGCCGCGAGCGATCCGTTCTTCGGCCGCGGCGGCGCGATGGTCGGGAGGTTCCAGGTTGCGCAGGCGCTGAAATTCGAAATGCTCGTGCCGATCCGATCGGCGGAATCGCCGACCGCCTGCATGAGCTTCAACTATCATCGCGATCACTTCGGAACGACCTGGGGTCTCGCCGGCGCCAACCTGGAGACCGCGCACACCGCCTGCGTCGCCTTCGGCGTCGACCGGCTGGCCGTCGCGCTGTTTGCGACACATGGGACCGAGGCGCGCAATTGGCCTGCGGCGGTGAAGGCGGCGCTGGGATTGTGATCGACGGATGGCCGCTCGATCGATCGCGGACCCCTATCCCTCAATCATTCGCGCCCCGCGTATTTCGGGTCGCTTCGAATAGGAACCAGGTGCGGCGTTCGGTCTCGTCGATCCAGACTTCCAAGAGGCTCGCGGTCGCGACATCGCCGTATTCGTCGCACACGCCATGGACCTCGCGCATAGTCACGACGAGTTGCTTGTTGTCGTCGCGAAGTTCAGCCAGCATGTCCTGCGGCTCGACGTAGTCCGCATCGTTGTCGAGGATCCGCTGTTGGCGAGCTATCTGCCCGATCGAGCGCAATGTCGTTCCGCCGATCTTGCGAGCCCGTTCCGCGATCGGGTCCGTCATCGCGAATATCTGCTCGCCCTGCTCGTCGAGCAACAGATGGTAGTCGCGGAAGTGGCGACCGCTCATGTGCCAGTGAAAGTTCTTGGTTTTCAGGTAGAGGGCGAACACGTCGGCCAGCAATGGACTGAGGGCGCCCGATATGTCCCGTGTCGCCTCCGGCTTCAGGTCGGTCGGCGTACCCAGATGTTCGCGCGTGTTCGTATCTTTCGCGGACGACGTCTTGCTCATCGTGCTCTCCCGTGTTCAGCCGGCGTTGTTGGCGGATTGGCTCGGCGTTCGAGAATATAAGCGGCCCTCGCCATTTGGGAAGTCACGGCCGATCGAAAGCGTGCGCGGAAGTCAGAAACCGGAAACCAGAAACCAGAAGCCAGAAGTCAGAGATAAAGGGCAATTCTGGCCCGGTCTGGTCATAGCGGACACGCCGTGCTCAACAGATCCTGCGCGGACGTGCTGCGCGAGTTGGGCGTGTTACGCCTCGAGCTGGAACTGTTCGAACCGGTGCAGTTCTTCCTCGACTCGCTTTTTGTGGAGTTTGGCCGAGCCGCGTCCGACCCAGGTCCAGCTTTGAATCAGCAACGCCTGCTCCTTGCGATCCGTCTTGAGATCGATCGCGGCAATAATCTCATCGCCGACGAGAACCGGCAGGGCAAAATACCCCAACACGCGCTTTTCCTTCGGGACATAAGCCTCGAAGCGGTGGTCATAATTGAAGAGCAGCCCGAGCCTTTTGCGCTGGATGATGAGCGGATCGAAGGGCGACAGAATGTGAACGAGGGCCTCCGCCGAAGCGGGCGTGGCGTCGACCGTCTGAGGCTCGGCCCAGTGCTCCGCTTTCGCATGGCCCTCGATCGAGACCGCGACGAGATTGCCGCGACGCATCCTCGCTTCGATCAGACGTCGGATCGGCGCCTTGCGCGCAGCGTCGAGGTGACAGATGGAGTCGAGGCTCACGATCCCTTGCGAGCGCAGCGCGCGGTCGAGCATGTACTCCAGAATCTGTCTTTCCGAGGCAGGTTTTGGCGGCTGCTCCCAGCCAAAATGCCGGTCCATGAGTTCGTAGGTCTTGAGCATGCCCGAGCGTTCGCTGACCGTGAGCACGCCGTTGAAGAAGGCGTGTTGCAGCGCGCGCTTTGATGGCTTGCGGCTCGCCCACGCGTGATCCTTTTCGACCAGCACATCGTCGTCGATATCGCGGATCGAAAGGGCGCCATCACGCCGAATGAGCCCGATGACCTTTTGCATCTCCTCCTTCGTCACCGTGCTGAACCAGGTTCGCGGCGACTGCCGGTGACGCTTCATCGCCGGGAGAAAGAACGCGATGTCCCTCGTCGGCACATAGGACAGGGCGTGCGTCCAATACTCGAAGACGCTCTTGTCGACGCTCTGCGCCTGATGCAGATGCGCGCGGCGATAATCGGGAATGCGCGACCATAGGATATGATGATGGCACCGCTCGATGACGTTGATGGTGTCGATCTGCAAATAGCCCAGATGCTCTATGGCGCGAAGGGTCGCGTCCCCCCCGTCGCCAAACGACGCCCGCTCATCGAGGCGCTGGGCGTGAAGCCAGATGCGCCTCGCTTGCATTTTATTGAGAGGGACGGGGTGGCGAGACGTTTGGGGCATGGCGTGAGTTTAAGCCGTCAACGCCACGAAACCACAACGTCATTTCTCTCGGGGCGGGACGCCCCGAGCGCTCGAGTGTTTATACAGACGGAAGGCCGCGAAACCGGCGCACGCGATTACAAGCTGTTGAACTGCGGTTTAGATACATATCACATAGTGCGCGCGGGCATCGGAACACGGTGAAGAGCGACCACGTAATTCGTTGGCCAAAAATTTCCGCCGCCAACGTGCCCGGCCACTCAAGCGGCCGCGAGAATCCGAAAGCCCGCAAATCACCCCCGCCAATGAATCCGTTACTGTCACATTTTCTACCACTGGACTGCGCTGAACTGCGCCCTTAAACCGAGACACAACGAATCTGTGACATGGCCTTTCTCGGAGGCGACATGTCAAATCATCGGGTGCGTTTATTTTCGACGACGTTCAAGCAGGATGTCGTCAGACGTTTGGA
>JBAQGU010000083.1:0-4051 GCA_049287975.1 Roseiarcus sp. | reverse complement strand
GGAGAGGATCGCGAAACGTTCAGGCCTGACTCTGGAAGACCTTTGACTTCGACCGACAATGGGGTTTCGAAGGAGGGATGGCTCGCCGGCGTCGCCCCTGCGGAAGGACTCGACCGGTTCCACGGGCCCCCCTCACGAGGATGAGGACCGACCCAAACCCGAACCGACGCGACTCGAACGGCCACGGACAGGCGCTCGGCCATAGGCCGATCATCGATCGCAACTTCCGCACCCAGCATGAAGCCAAGGCCGAATGGGCCCGGGAAGTCGAGCGCATGAAACTCATCCGCATGCCCCGACCCCGACGACGTAATTTTTGATTTTCTGATTTTCGAACCATGGTCGAACGAATCAACGCCCGGTTGAAGGATGAATTTGGCGCGAGGTTCGTCCGCGTGCGCGGCGCCATCAAGGTCAAATGCCACCTCGCGTTCGGCTTGGTCGCGCTCACGGTCGATCAAATACTCCGCGTCACGAAATTCAGGCCGGCGCTGACCTGAGCCCCGGCGCCACGCCGCTCAACAAAGGCGCGGGAAATTCTCCGCGATCAATGAATTCTGCAAGAGGCTCCCATGTTTGCGAGTATTTGAGCGCGGCCGCGAAGACGATCGCGCCGGACGCCGCCGCCGGGAAGGCCTGGATCGAGGCGCAAAAGGACAGGCTGAAGACGGGGCGCGTCGACGAGGTTCTCAGAGCCCTGGTTCCCATCGCGAAGCTCCCGATGTGAGCGACGACCAAGCCCCGGTTCGCGTATGCCATCGTTATCTCGGCGCCCGCAAAGACCAATTGAAATATCGCGAGGCCCTCGCCGAAGGGCTTCCGATCGGCTCCGGAGAAATCTAAAGCGCGCATCGCTATGTCGTGCAACGGCGCCTGAAGCTCCCCGGCGCTTGGTGGCTCGTCGACCACGCGGAACACATGCTCGTGCTGCGGATCAACCGCCTAAACGGAGACTGGCAAGCTTATTGGGCCGCGCTCGCCGCCAACCCGCCCGCCCTCGCCAATCTCAACCGGCCAAAAGTATCACCAAATGCCGCCGCTTAATCACACAACTTTGGTTCGCACCCCCTCGACGAACCTCGACCGCAGCCTTGACGCGAACTTCGGCCCCGCCTTAAATGGGGCACCCGTTTGGCGGGGCGATTAGCTCAGCGGTAGAGCACACCCTTCACACGGGTGGGGTCGCAGGTTCGATCCCTGCATCGCCCACCAGGCTCACCACGCAGAGGGCGGCCGTGACATGCCCTGGTCGAGGTTCAGGATGTCGCGCGTTTGCACTGCGCGCTTATGCCGGCGGGAGCCAGAGTGATGCGCCGCGTAGACGCGCACCCAGAGGTCCAGCGAGTCACAGGGCACAGAAGATTGTTTCTAAAGGCGGCAGCTGACTGATCGAGTGATCCGGCAGCACTGAGTCGGCGTTTCCCGCGGCTCGCGTGGTATCGCAAGTCGGCGGGCTTGGGACAGCGAGGGGGCGTGCTTATCGCTGGACGGCGCTTTTTTGGCTCCCATTATTCGTGACCAACGCGTAAAGGCGCTGGATTCAGGAGCGATTGCGCGCCTGCGATTGGAATTCAAAAACGCAAGGTATATCAATTTGATGCCGCCCGAACTGGCTTCGGTGCGTCCGCCTTCTTTGCCGACAAGGAATTGTATCTGCTCCGCAATTTGAGCAAAGGCAGGGGCGTCGGGTTCTTCGAGGCGGGCAACTTCCACCCCGACTTCATTTTGTGGCGGATCGTCGGCGATAGACAATTCATCGCGTTCATCGATCCCAAGGGCATCCGCAACCTCGGCTTCAAAGATCCGAAAATCCAGTTCTATCAAACCCTAAAGGACATCGAGCGCCGTCTTGGCGATCCGTCCGTGACGCTCAGCAGCTTCATCATCTCGAATGCGCCGTCGCATATGATGCGGCTTTTATGGGCGGTCGAAAAGCGCGATATGGATGAGCGCAATATCCTGTTTCAGGACGAGGATAAGCCGACCTAAGTGAGCGCGATGATCGGAAGGATTGCCGCGAGCGCGCTGACAAGCTGAGTGTTGTTGTCGAAGAGCCAACTGGGGGCCCCAGCCGCATATTCTTCGGACCATTTGTGCGCGGGCAAGAGCGAGGTGCGCACGACACGCATTTCCGATGTGGCACCCGCGACGAATGCGACGCGCTACTTCTATTCAAGAAAGACATCGGCGCGTTTCAGCGTATCTACAGCTTCTTGCCAAAGGATAGAGATCTTAGACATCCACAAACTCAAGGATGAGATGGGCGACAAAACCATCGCCATCCTGACCCCGAACGAAGGCCTGAGCCAACAGCACTTGCGAGAGTTCGAGGCGGCTGGGCTTGCTGCGGAGCTATTTAGGGTCTCTGGATTGAACATCGCTGCGTTATTGACGAGGGCATCGAGTTTGCCGAAACGCCGCAGCGTTTCCGACAGACCCTTGTCCAGGCAGCGCTGTCGGATACGTCGTGGTGAAGAAAGAAGGCGGCGTCGCCGAGTTCGGCTGCGACCTGCCGGCCGCGTTCCTAGGCTCTCTGCGACGCCCGCGCTCCGCGAGCGCGGCTACATAGCGCCGACCGCGTCTCGGCGCTCGCCTCCCTACGCCAGCTTGACGCGCGGCGTCGGGCCCGCGGCGCGGACATGGTCGTCGGTTTGGTCCTCGAATTTGGCGAAGTTGTCGCGGAACATCTGCACCAGCCGCCCCGCGGTCTGCGCGAAGTCGCCCTTGTTGCGCCAGGTCTTGACGGGGTCGAGTATGTGCGGCTCGACGCCGGGCACGAGCCTCGGAACGGCAAGGCCAAAATGCGGGTCGGTCCGGAAGTCCGCATTGTGCAACGTGCCGTCGAGCACGGCCGACAACAGACGGCGCGTGACGCGGATCGGCATGCGCCGTCCGACCCCGACGCGCCCGCCCGTCCAGCCTGTGTTGACGAGCCAGCAGTCGACGTGATGTCGCCCGACCAGATCGCGCAGCAGATTGCCGTAGACCGTCGGGTGCAGCGGCATGAACGGCGCGCCGAAGCAGGTGGAGAAGGTCGCCGACGGCTCGGTGACGCCCTTTTCCGTGCCGGCGACCTTGGCGGTGTAACCGGAGAGGAAGTGATACATCGCCTGCGCCGGATCGAGCTTGGCGATCGGCGGCAGCACGCCGAAGGCGTCGCAGGTCAGCATGATCACGTTCTTCGGATGTCCCGCACGACCCGTTGCCGAGGCGTTGGCGATGAAATGCAGGGGATAGGCGATGCGGGTGTTCTCGGTCCTGCTCTCGTCGTCGAAGTCGGGAATGCGCAATTCCGGATCGAGCGTGACGTTCTCCATCACGGTTCCGAAGCGCTCGGTGGTCGAGTAGATCTCGGGCTCGGCCTCGCGCGAGAGCTTGATCGCCTTGGCGTAACAGCCGCCCTCGAAATTGAAGACGCCGCCCCGGCCCCAGCCGTGCTCGTCGTCGCCGATCAGAATGCGGTGCGGGTCCGCCGAAAGTGTCGTCTTGCCAGTGCCGGAGAGGCCGAAGAAGATCGCCGTGTCCCCCACCTTGCCCGAGTTGGCCGAGCAGTGCATCGGCATCACATTTCGCTTGGGTAATACGTAGTTGAGAAAAGTGAAGACCGACTTCTTCATCTCGCCGGCGTAGCTGGTGCCGCCGATCAGCACGATCTTGCGGGTGAAATCGCAGGCGATCACGGTTTCGCTTCGCGCGCCATGCCGCTTCGACTCGGCGCGGAACGAAGGCAGGTCGACGATCGTCAGGTCGGGGACGAAACCCACGAGATCCTCGCGCGGCGGGCGAATCAAGAGGTTGCGGATGAACAGCGAGTGCCAGGCGTATTCCGTGAACACGCGCGCCCTGACCCGTAGCGCCGGCTCGGCGCCGCCGTAGAGATCCTGGGCGTACAGCGCCTTGCCCTTGGCGTGCGCGAGAAAATCCGTAAAGAGCGCGTCGAAATTCTCCACCGACATGGCGTTGTTGTTGTCCCACCACACGATCGGATCGGTCTCGGCGTCGCGGACGACAAACTTGTCCTTCGGACTGCGGCCGGTATGCACGCCAGTGT
>JBAQGU010000082.1:0-12624 GCA_049287975.1 Roseiarcus sp. | reverse complement strand
CAATATATTGAGGGAGTCGCCGATTCTCTATCGCGAGGCGCGCGCCGGCCATCAGGTCCTGATAATAGGCGAGGTTCACGGCGGTGAGCGCCATCATCGCGAGGATTTCTCCCGACTTGACGAGATGACGCCAATAGGCGCGGGAAAAATCGCGCGCGGCGGGCGCCGACGAGGCTTCGTCGATCGGACGCGGATCGTCGACCCAGCGCGCGTTGCGCAGATTCATGCGGCCATGGCGCGTGAAGACGAGGCCGTGGCGGCCGGCCCGGGTCGGCATCACGCAATCGAACATGTCGACGCCTCGGGACAGGCTCTCGAGGAGATCGTCGGGCGTGCCCACCCCCATCAGATAGCGCGGCTTCAACGTCGGCAACAGCGGCTCGACCGTCTCGATCATCTCGAGCATGACCGCCTGCGGCTCGCCCACAGCCAGGCCGCCGATCGCATAGCCGTCGAATTCCATCGAGGCGAGTTCGCGCGCGCTCGTCGTCCGCAGCGATCTTTCCGCGCCTCCCTGCACGATGCCGAAGATCGCGCGGCCGGGTTGCGTCCCGAATGCCACGCGCGAACGCTCGCCCCAGCGCAACGAGAGGCGCATAGCGCGCTCGACGTCCTCGAACGGGCAGGGGAGGCGGACGCATTCGTCGAGCTGCATCTGAATGTCGGAACCGAGCAGGCCCTGAATCTCCATCGCGCGCTCGGGCGTCAGCTCGTGGCGCGACCCGTCGATATGCGATTGGAATACGACGCCGCGCTCGTCGAGCTTGCGCAGCTTGGCGAGGCTCATCACCTGAAACCCGCCGGAATCGGTCAGGATCGGGAGCGGCCAGCCCATGAATTTGTGCAGCCCGCCGAGCCGGGCGATCCGTTCCGCGCCGGGCGCCAGCATCAGATGATAGGTGTTGGCGAGCACGACGTCCACGCCCAGCGCGCGCACCTCGCCAGGGTACATCGCCTTGACCGTCGCGGCGGTTCCGCACGGCATGAAGGCGGGCGTGCGGATTGTTCCGCGCGATGTCGAAATCGCGCCCAGACGCGCCGCGCCGTCGCGCGCGCCGATATGGAAGGAGAAGTCTTTGCCGGTTTCAGCCATCGATCGTGATTGCTCAGAGGCGCGGGCGCCAGCCCTAAGCACGTGGCGCCCATCAAATCAAACCGGCGGGGACCGCAACGTCACGTTTGCCCTATCGCCCAAGTGCGCGCTGTTCTCCGCGCGGTGTAGGAGGCAAGCGTCGCCGTAACTGTAAAAGCGATAGCCGGCGGATATCGCGTGGGCGTAGGCGGCCCGGATCGTCGCGGCCCCGCTGAATGCGCTGACCAGCATCAGCAATGTCGAGCGCGGCAGGTGGAAGTTGGTGAACAGGACATCGACGGCGCGAAAGGCATGGCCGGGCGTTATGAATATCGCCGTCTCGCCTTCGAAAGCGCGGATGTCGCCGCTAGCGTCGGCGGCGCTCTCGAGCAGCCGAAGCGAGGTGGTCCCGATCGCGACGATGCGGCCGCCCCGTCCGCGCGCCGCATTCAAGGCCTGCGCCGTCGCCGCATCGAGGCGGCCCCATTCCGAGTGCATCACGTGATCCCTGGTGTCTGCGACCTTGACGGGCAGAAACGTACCCGCGCCGACGTGCAGCGTGACCCGATGCAGGCTCGCGCCGGCCGCCTCGATGCGCGCGAGCAGGGCAGGCGTGAAGTGAAGCCCCGCCGTCGGCGCCGCGACGGCGCCGGGTTCGTCGGCGAAGATCGTCTGGTAGGCTTGGCGATCCTCCGGCGCGGCGGGCCGGCGCGCCGCGATATACGGGGGCAGCGGCGTCAGGCCGATCCGCTCGATCGCCTCGTCGAGCGCCGCGCCGGAGAATGCGAAGTTCAAGACGATTTCGCCCGCCTCGCCCTTGGCTTCGACTTCCGCATCGAGCGAGGCGAGCAGACAGGCCGGGCTCTCGGAGGCTTCGCCGAAGCGAATGTGCTCGCCGACTTTCAACTTCTTGGCGGGACGAACGAGCGCGCGCCAGCGGCTTTCGTCTATGCGCTTGACCAGCATCGCCTCGATCTTGGCGACCCCGATCCCCCTTGCGCGCACCCCGTCGAGACGCGCGGCGATGACGCGCGTGTCGTTGACGACGACCGCATCGCCGGGCCGCAGGAAGTCCGGAAAATCCCCGACGCGCCGATCGAGGAGCGCGCCACCCGCGCCGACGACGAGCATGCGCGCGGCCTCGCGGGGGCAGGTGGGTTCGAGCGCGATGCGTTCTGGGGGGAGGTAGTAGTCGAAGAGATCGACGCGCATGGAGGCTGTCCGGCGCGAGAGCGTCTCACCCCACGCGACGATTATGACAACCTTGTCGCCCTATCGTTCGGAGGAGAGCCTCGGAGAGAAACGGACGAGATCCCCCGTCTTCTCTAGGATTCTGAAAGAACTCGGCGCGCTATCAGCTCACGGTCGCCTTCACGATCTTGTCCGGATCGCGCACCGGTTCGCCGCGCTTGATCTTGTCGACGTTTTCCATGCCGGAGACGACCTTGCCCCAAGCGGTGTATTGCTTGTCGAGAAAACGGGCATCATCGAAGCAGATGAAAAACTGCGAATTGGCTGAATTCGGGCTCTGCGAGCGGGCCATCGAAACCGTGCCGCGCACGTGCGGCTCGGCGTTGAACTCGGCCTTCAGGTCCGGATATTTCGAGCCGCCCGTGCCGGTGCCCTTCGGGCAGCCGGTCTGCGCCATGAAACCTTCGATGACGCGATGGAAGACGATGCCGTCGTAAAAGCCTTCGTCGACGAGCCGCTTGATATGGGCGACGTGGCCAGGGGCGATGGCGGGGTTCATTTCGATGACGACCGGACCCTTGGTGGTCTCGAGCGTCAGCGTGTTGCCCGATGTGCTCATGGTACTAACTCCTAGGGGAAAGCGATTACTTCGAGTCGGGGGCGAAGCGGATTGAAATGATCTTGTCGGGATCGATCGGAGGTTCGCCGGCCTTGATCGAGTCGACGTTGTCCATCCCCGAGATCACTTCGCCGAACACGGTGTATTTGCCGTTGAGGGACGGGGTATCTTGAAAGCAAATGAAGAACTGCGAATTCGCGGAATTCCGCCCTTCCGCGCGGGCCATTCCCACCGTCCCGCGCTTGAACGGCGTTTTGGTGAATTCGGCGGGAATGTTCGGCAGATCCGATCCGCCCGCGCCAGTGCCCGTCGGATCGCCGGTCTGCGCCATGAAGTTGGGAATGACGCGATGGAACACGATGCCATCGTAAAACTTGCGCTTCACCAGTGTCTGGATTTGCTTGACGTGCTTGGGGGCGAGATCCGGCCGCAAGCGAATGACGACATCGCCGTCCTTGGTCCGCAGCACGATCGTGTTGGTGACGGCGTCGTCGGCCGAAGCGGCGAATGCGACGAACAGGGGAAGCGCGAGCAGCGCTCGGCGGCTGAAGGGATGCACTCGGGCCTCCTGGAAAACGCTCACTTCGCGTCCGGGGCGAAGCGGATCGTTTCGATCTTGTCGGGATGATCGACCTTGCCGTTGTTGGCTTGCGTGCCCGCCTTGAGCTTGTCGACGATGTCCATGCCCGAGACAACTTCGCCGACGATCGTATATTTGCCGTCCAGGAACGAAGCATCGCCGAAGCAGATGAAAAACTGCGAATTTGCGGAATCCGGATCGCTCGAACGCGCCATGCCCACCGTGCCGCGCTTGAACGTTTCCTTGGAGAACTCGGCCGGAATGTTCGGCAGGTCGGATCCGCCCATGCCGGTGCCGGTGGGATCGCCGGTCTGGGCCATGAAGCCGGGAATGACGCGATGGAAGACGACGCCGTCGTAAAACTTGCGCTTCACCAGCTTCTGGATCTGCGTGACGTGCTTGGACGCCAGATCGGGCCGGAGGCGAATGACGATGTCGCCGTACTTGGTCTTGAGCACAATCGTGTTCGTGACATCTTCGTCTGCCGATGCGGCGAAGGCGACGAACAGGGGAAGCGCGAGCAGCGCGCGACGGCTGAAAGGATGCATTTGGGCCTCAGTTTGCGGCGGCAGTGCCGCGGGCGCGGCTTGATAGCACCTCGGCGCGACAAAGCAACTTGCAGAGGCGCTGGACAGCGGGCCGTCCGCGCGAGAACATCGTACTCATGAGTCGCATCGCCTATGTCAATGGCCGTTACGTCAGGCACGCCGAAGCCGGAATTTCCATCGACGACCGCGCAGTCAATTTCGGCGATGGGGTGTACGAAGTCTGCGAGGTGCGCGGCGGCGCGCTGATCGACGAGGCGCGGCACATGGCGCGTCTCGCGCGTTCGCTCGAGGCCTTGCGCATCGCTGCACCGGTCGGCGAGGCGGCGTTGCGCGGCATTCTGCGAGAGGTCGCGACGCGCAACCGCGTGCGCGACGGCATCGTCTATCTACAGGTCTCCCGCGGCGTCGCGCGGCGCGATCACGGCTTTCCCGCCGCGGTCAAACCGGGATTGATCGTTACGGCCAAATCGATCGATCCGAGGCTGGGCGAGGCGCACGCGGTGCGCGGGGTGCGGGTGATAACGCTTCCGGACGAGCGCTGGGCGCGCCCGGAAATCAAGAGTTTGCAGCTGTTGCCGAATGTGCTCGCGAAGCAGGCGGCGCGCGAGGCGGGCGCCTTTGAGGCCTGGTTTCTCGACGCGGACGGCTTCGTGACGGAAGGCGCTTCGACCAATGCGTGGATCGTCGCGCAGGACGGCGCGCTCGTCACGCGGCAGGCCGACCGCGCGATCCTGCACGGCGTGACGCGCGCCACCCTGATCGATGTCGCCGCGCGTGAAGGCGCGCGCTTCGAGGAGCGGGCGTTTTCGCTCGCGGAGGCTTTGCGCGCCCGCGAGGCGTTCTTCTCCAGCGCCAGCACCATCGCGATGCCCGTCGTGGCGATCGACGGCCAGCCGATCGCCGACGGGAAGCCCGGGCCGGTGACATCAGCGCTGCGGCGCAGGTTTCACGAGGTGGCGGCGCGGTCGTGAATCGGATCGTGGCGCCTATCGAACTTCCTGGGTGAGGCACGCATCGAAGGCCGTGGACGATGGGGCGCGGCTATGCGAAAATCGGCGGGTAAACCCGCCAACCGCTCGTGGGATGTTTGCGATGAGCGAGACCGACCTGAAGCCGAGGACCAAGACGGTCGTCAAGACCGACCGGCCGAAGCTGCATAAAGTCATCCTGTTCAACGACGATTACACGCCGCGCGATTTCGTGACGATCGTGCTCAAGGGCGAGTTCCATCTGAGCGAGGATCAGGCCTACCGCGTCATGATGACGGCCCATCGCAAAGGCGTCTGCGTCGTGTCGGTCTACCCGCGCGACGTGGCCGAGACGAAGGCCGCGCGCGCCACCGAGGCAGGAGCGGCCAAGGGCTACCCGCTGCGCTTCGACACCGAGCCGGAGGAGTAGGGGCTCCCGTTCATTACGGCGCGCGAACTATCCACAGGCGTGCGTCCTGGCGTTCGCGTTTTTCACCGCGGCGCGCGATAAGAAGCGTCATGCCCCTGCATCTGATCAAACTGTGCGTCGGCGCGGAATCGATCGCCGATCTCGAGGAATGGGTCGCCGAGCGCGTCGCCGAACGCGTCCGCCGCGGCGGCGCGCCGCGCTCGCAGCACGTGACAAGGATGGTTCCCGCGCGGGCGCCGGAACTCGTCGACGGCGGCTCGCTCTATTGGGTCATCAAAGGCCAGCTCGCGGCGCGTCAGCGTCTGCTCGAGATCGAGCCGTTCGTCGGTGACGACGGCATCCGGCGCTGTCGGCTCTGGCTCGGCCCCGACGTCGCGGCGATCCGCCCGCGACCGATGCGTCCGTTTCAGGGCTGGCGCTATTTCGCCGACGAGGACGCGCCGGCCGACCTTACGGCGGCGGGAGCAGGGGCGGCTGATATGCCAGAGGAATTGCGGCGCGCGCTGGGGGAGCTGGGGCTGCTCTGAGCCGACCTACGGAGAGCTCTTGCCAAACAGCTCCCGCCCGATCAGCATTCGCCGGATTTCGCTCGTCCCGGCGCCGATCTCGTAGAGCTTGGCGTCGCGCAACAGACGCCCGAGCGGATAATCGTTGGTGTAGCCGTTGCCGCCGAGAATCTGGATCGCGTCGAGCGCGACCTGGGTTGCGCGCTCGGCGGAATAGAGGATCGCGCCGGCCGCGTCCTCGCGCGTCGTCTCGCCGCGATCGCAGGCCTTCGCGACGGCGTAGACATAGGCCCGCGAGGCGTTCATCGCGACATACATGTCGGCGAGCTTGCCCTGGATCAGCTGGAACTCGCCGATCGGCTGGCCGAACTGCTTGCGCTCGTGGACATAGGGCAGCACGATGTCCATAGCCGACTGCATGATGCCGAGCGGGCCGGCGGCGAGCACCGCGCGCTCGTAATCCAGCCCGCTCATCAGGACGCTTACTCCGCGGCCGAGGTCGCCGAGCAGGTTCTGCTCCGGGACCTCGCAATCCTCGAAGATCAGTTCGGAGGTGTCGGAGCCGCGCATGCCGAGCTTGTCGAGCTTGGTCCCCGTGTGAAAGCCCTTGAAGCCTTTCTCGATCAGGAATGCGCTGATGCCGCGCGCGCCGGCGGCGGGATCGGTCTTGGCGTAGACGATCAGCGTATCCGCGATCGGGCCGTTGGTGATCCACATCTTCGCGCCATTGAGGACGAAGCGGTCGCCCTTGCGGTCGGCGCGGGTCGTCATCGAGACGACGTCGGAGCCCGCGCCCGGCTCCGACATCGCGAGCGCGCCGACATGTTCGCCCGAGACGAGTTTCGGGAGATAGTGCGCTTTCTGCGCGGCGTCGCCGTTGCGCACGATCTGATTGATGCAGAGATTGGAATGCGCGCCATAGGAAAGCCCGACCGAAGCGGAGCCGCGCGAAACCTCCTCGATCGCGACGCAATGTTCGAGATAGCCCAGACCGAGCCCGCCATATTCCTCCGGCGCCGTGATCCCATGCAGGCCGAGCTCGCCCATCTTCGGCCAGAGGTCGCGGGGAAACTGGTTCTCCCGATCGATCGCCGCGGCGCGTGGCGCGATCTCCTTGTCGGAGAACCGGCGCGCGGATTCACGGATCATGTCGGCGCTTTCGCCGAGGTCGAAATTGAAGGGGGCGGCGCTGTTTCGGAGCATGGGCGGCGTTCTCGGTGGCGAGAGCGTATTTACGCCAGCAGGGGCGGAGGGGCTAGGGCGGCCCGCGGTTCGTTCGAGACGACGATTGGAGGCGCCACTCGCGTGCGATTGTTGGCTCTATCCATCTTTTATCGCGATGCATTGGTGTGAATTAAGGCGCTCGCCGCAAGGCGGGTGCGCCTGCCGGCTATGCGCCTGCAGAACTCTGCGCTACGCTCCCCGCGGCGGCCGAAGGAAAATGAAGTCCAGCCCGACCTAGGGAGGAGCGAATGCGACAGTTTCAGGAGGGCGCGACCATGCAGGTCGCGATGATCGTGCGCGATCTCGAGGCCGCGATGAAGCATCATTGGGAGGTCTGCAAGATCGGGCCTTGGGATATCTATCAATTCGAGCCCGGCAAGGTTGAAAATTACACCTATCGCGGCAAGCCGGCGACGCATACGTGTCTGATCGCGATCGCCTGGAGCGGCGATACGCAGCTCGAGCTGATCCAGCCGCTGACCGGCTACAGCATCTATGACGAACATCTGGAGCGGCGGGGCGAGGGCCTGCATCACATCAAGCACTACCATGCCGATTGCGCGAAGGCGGTTCGTGAATATGCCGCGCGCGGCTATCCCGTGCTGCAATGCGGCAAGATCGACGACGACGAGCACTACTACCTCGATACCGACAAGGACTTCGGCTACATCGTCGAACTCGGCAACGCAGGGCGAATCCGGCCGGCGGAGCGCAGCTATCCCCAGCCTTGAAGGCCGCCGCATATTCAATGACCGCGGCGCGATTTTGCGCCCCGCGGAACCTGCGACCTCCTTCCCCCGTTAACACTTTCATGGCGGAGGTCCGCCCAATGGACGCAAACATGCAAGCGTTAACCCCGGCCACGCAGCTGGCGCGAGACAATCCGGTACGAATTCCCAACGAAAGTGCGGAGTACCGCGCGGCTCGCACCGCGCTGCTTGCCGACGAGATCGAACTCAGACGCCACATCGAGCGGTGGCCGCGCGGCGGCGCGCCCTGCCGCCCGGCGGCAAGGTGACTGGCGACTACCGCTTCCAGGGCGAGGGGGGCCGCGTCGATTTCGCCGGGCTGTTCGGCGACAAGCCGACCCTCGCTCTCTACAGCTACATGTTCGGACCGCAGCGCGAGCGGCCATGCCCCATGTGCACCAACCTTTTGGGCGCGTGGGAAGGCAACGCCGCCGATATCGGCCAGCGCATCTCGCTCGCGGTGGTCGCGCGGTCCCCGATCGAGCGGCTGATCGCCTGGAAGCGCGAACGCGGCTGGAAGAACCTCCGCCTCTACACCGACCTCGACGGCGCCTATTCCCGCGACTATTTCGGGTTGCTGCCGGACGGTGCGGAAATCCCGGCGCTCAACGTGTTCACGCGACGCGATGGGACCATCCGCCACTTCTGGTCAGGCGAGATGGCCGGCGCCACCGCCGACCCCGGCCAGGATCCCCGCGGCGCGCCCTACCCGGCGCCGCTGTGGATGGTGCTGGACTGCACGCCGGAGGGGCGGGGCCGGGATTGGTATCCAAAGCTGTCCTACGACGCCTGACCGGGCCTTTGAAGGGGTGGGGCGCGCTCTGCTCCGGACACCTCCAAGTCAGTCCTCTGCCGCCCGAAGAGCCCCACCCCCGGCCCCTCCTGTAAGAACGGGGAGGGAAGAACCGCGCCGACGGCGCGGACTTGCCCGGAATGCGGAACCATCGCAGACTGATGTTGCAAGCTGCGGCTGTCTGGCGAATGCCAGCCGAGCGCCGTCGCCAAAAACGAAGCGGGGAGGATATCATGTCTCAGTTGAACGACGTCTTGGAACGGAGCGTAAGCGCTGAGGATGCGCCCTTCATCGTCGCCCAGGTCGGCGACGCGAACGGCGTCAAATGGTCGGGCGCGGCGGGCGAAAGCGCGCCTGGACGAAAGGCGGCCCCGGACACGGTGTTCCGCATCTTCTCGATGACCAAGGCGGTCGGCTCGACCGCCGCGATGATCCTGATGGATCGCGGCAAGCTCAACCCGAACACGCCGGTCGAGGAAATTCTCCCCGAATATACCAAAGTCCAGGTGCTCGAGGGATTCGACGGCGACACGCCCCGACTTCGCGCGCCGCGAACTAAAGCCACCGTGCGCCACCTCGCGACGCATACTTCCGGTTTCACCTACGAATTCTGGAGTGCCGATATTTCGAAATATCTACAGGCGACGGGCCATCCCGGCATTCTGTCTGGACAGAAGGCATCGCTGTTCTATCCGCTCACCTTCGATCCCGGCGAGCGCTGGGATTACGGCATCGGAATCGACTGGCTCGGCCAGGTCGTCGAGGCCGTAGACGGGCGGAAAATCGATCGCTTCTGCCGCGAGGAAATCCTGGATCCATTGAACATGGCCGACACTCGGTTCGAAGTCGAGGACCACATGGCCAGTCGGCTCGCCTCGGTCTCGATCCGGGGCGAGGACGGCAAATTCGGCGATATCGCGATTGCGCCGCCTTCCCATCCGGATTTCTACGGCATGGGTCACTCGCTCTATTCGACCGCGCCTGATTACATGCGATTTCTTCGGATGTATCTGAACAAGGGCCAGCTCGACGGCAGGCGATTGCTCAGCGAGAAAGCGATCGATTCTCTGCTTACCAATCGGATCGGCGATATTGAAATTGGCGTGATGAAGACCGCGGGGCCCGCGATCACTGCCGACGTCGATATCTTCCCGGGATTCAAGAAGAAGCACAGCATGGCGTTCATGCGCGTCGATGAAGACATCCCGGGAATGCGGTCGGCCGGCTCGCAGTTCTGGGCGGGCGTTCTGAACACCCATTTCTGGTTCGATCCGAAGAAGAATGTCGCCGCGGTGCTGCTGACCCAATCGCTTCCGTTCGTCGAGCCCCGTTTCATGGACACTTACGAAAAATTCGAGCGCGCGGTCTACGCGCAATAGCGGCTGATCACGAAACCGCCTCGGCCCGCGAGCGCGCGCTGTTCGCCATCCGACGGCGCGCGTAATCGGTGACGCGCGTCGAAGCGACGAGATCGTCTCGGGCGTCGGCGGCGCCAATCGGAGCAATCGCTGCGTCGCGGTAGGCGAAGCGATTCGGATCGGCCTCGATGCGGCGCATTATCGCGCGGAGACGCAAAAGGGTCGTCCCGTAAGTCAAGAAGCCTTTCGCCATCTTGTACCAGTGCCAAGGATAGAAAATCACGGGGTTCTGGATCGCCATGCCCGACCGCCGCTGGCGACGGCGACGTATGCGGAGGTAGCCGGACTCGACCATCGAGACGCCTTCGGCCCGCACCGACTCGCGGTAAGCGACGAGCCGGTTGATCGTGGCGATCTTGCGTCCCGATCCCAGCGCGACCATGCGTCGCAGGATCGTCTCCATATGCTCGAACGTATAATATCGATTATGAAACTCCCGGTAGACCCATTCCCAGTCGGCGTCGCTCATCTTGGGATGATGAGTGACGCGGGCCGAGAGATTGTATTTGTTCATGTCCGGATCCATCCAGATTCCGGCTTCGTAGAGCTTCTTGTGATCCTCGCTGCCGGGCAGCGGGGTGAGATAGTTGAGATAGATGTTGTCGATCGCCAGATCGCGCTTCAGCACTTCGACGTCGTGCAGCACGGATTCCACCGTGTCGTTGGGAAAGCCGATGATGTAGCCGCAGGTGATGATGGTGGGATATCTCTTCCAAGCCAAAATCATCTCGCGGTAGTCTTCGATCCGGTTCTGGCGTTTTTTGCTCGCTTCGAGGTTGTCGGAGTTGATGTTCTCCAGGCCGATGAAAATCTGATAGCCGCCGGCCGCGTAGAGCTTGTCGATGAAGCGCGGGATCTTGTAGGCCATCGTGTCGACCTGGACATGCATGAATATCTCCAGGCCTTGCGCCTTGAGCTCGATCAGGCGGTCGACGAGTATCTCCCAATGCTTGTTGCGGGCAAAATTGTCGTCGGTGAGAAAGAATCTCTTGATGCCGAGCTCGGCGTTCGCGCGCACGATCGCTTCCAGATCGTCGGGCGTGCGGAAGCGGCTCTTGCGGCCCTGGACATTGATGATGGTGCAGAAGGAGCACTCGAACGGACATCCGCGTCCGAGATCGAAGCTCGAGTGCCCTGTGATGTTCTTGGCGATCTCTCCCTTGTCGAGCAGTGGGAACGGTTCGCCCGCCAGATTGGGAGTCTTGTCGAGGTGGTTGTAGATCGGCTTCAGCCAACCGGAAAACCCGTCCCGCAGCACTTCGTCGATCCGGCGATCCTCAGCTTCCCCGGCGAAGAAACTTACGCCCAGGTTCTGCGCCTCGACGAGGTCCGGCGGCAGGGTCTTCAACATCGAAAGGCATCCCGAGACATGGAAGCCGCCGATACAGACGGGAATGCCGGCCGCGCGAAGCGGTCGCGCCATGTCCATCGCGCGTGGAAACTGGTTCGATTGCACGCCGACCAGAAAAACCACAGTTTTCCGGGCGCGGGCGGTGTTTATGATCCCTGCTATGTCGACCTTGGTGTTGACCTCGTCCACGTTGGTCACGCGGACATCGCCGAAGTCCTTCAGGACGCCGCGACCGAGCGCATCGCGCACCAGGCCCGCCACGCTGGCGAGCGAATTCGACGGGACCAGCGAGCGCCACCATTGCATGGGATAGCCGTCGTCGTCGTAGCGGGTCGGCTTGATCAGAAATAGGTCGAAAGAAGCCACGTAGCCCCCTGATCTTTCGCGCTCCGGCCGCGCGATTCGTGCCCGCCCGGAACGCTCCAATGCCTCTTATGGCCTGATTTTCGCCGCAGTTGCAAGGCGCGGGAAAGCGCCGACCGGTCCGCATGCGAAGCGCGCCGCGTTCTGGCTCCCAAAACCGCACCTGTCGCCGAATAGGCGATCGGCGCTGCGTGAGCTAAAAACCAGCGTCCCTCACCGGAGCCACCATCATGCCGATTTACGCACTTCACGACCGCCGGCCGCGGCTGCCGTCCAAGGATCGCTATTGGATCGCGCCCAACGCTTGCGTCATCGGCGACGTCGTTTTGGGGGAGGATTGCGGGGTTTGGTTCGGCGCGACGCTGCGCGGCGACAACGAAACGATATCGATCGGCGCCCGCACGAATATCCAGGAAGGTTGCACTCTGCATACCGACATGGGCTCTCCGCTCTTCATTGGAGAGGATTGCACGATTGGACACAATGCCATCCTGCACGGTTGCGCGATCGGGGACGGTTCGCTGGTCGGCATGGGCGCGATTGTTCTCAACGGCGCGAAAATCGGTCGGGGCTGCCTGGTCGGGGCGGGCGCGCTCCTGACCGAGGGCAAGATATTTCCCGACGGCTCGCTCATCGTGGGGGCGCCAGCCAAAGTGACGCGCGCGCTGGACGATGCGACGATCGCCGGCTTGAGAAAATCCGCGGCCGACTACGTCGCCAATTGGCGCCGCTACGCTGCGGGGCTCGTCGTCGCGGAATAAGGCGTCTGTGAAAAGTAAAAAAGGGGCCGACCCCGGGGGGAGGGGTCGGCC
>JBAQGU010000081.1:0-4601 GCA_049287975.1 Roseiarcus sp. | reverse complement strand
CGTCCGCCCACGCCCAGCCCGCGCAGCCCATGGCCGCCCAGCGATCGAAATCGAACGGCGCGCCACGCGCGGCGATCGTCGCGTTGATCATCGAGGTGCCGCCGACCAGCCGCCCGCGCGGCAGCCTTACACTGCGCCCGCGGAGGGAGCCCGCGCCGTCGCTGTTGGCGAGATCCCAGTCGAATTCCGGGATGCCCGCGACACGCCAGCTGTGTTCGCCGCTGACGGTGAACAACGGCGGAACCGCGTCCTCGTTGGGAAAATCGCGCCCCGCTTCCAGCAGCAGTACGCGCCTGTCCGGATGTTCGGCGAGGCGCGCAGCGACCACGCCGCCGCTCGATCCCGCGCCGACGACGATGACGTCATAACGCTCCATGGACGGGTCCTCCCGAGTGTCCGACGGCCGCGGACTTGCACGCCGTCGAGTCATCGCACGCACCCGGAAGGACCGCAACCGCGGCTCCCTTTTCTCGCTTGCAGGAGAAGGTGGCGCGATAGGGCGTCGAAGACGCCCGTCTTTCGACGGGCCATAGGGCGTCGCAGACGCCCGTCGTTCGACGGGCTGTGGGCGCCGGATGAGAGCCCTTTTCGGGCTGGGAATCGCGGTCTCTCCCTCACGCCAACCCTCTCCCGCGAAGCGGGATGAGGGGGGTCGATCAATCCGCAGCGATGGCTGCGCGAAACGCCGCCAGCGCCTCGCGCAAGAGCCGCGCCGAGCGCTCGTCAGCCAGGATCGTACGGCGGTCGACCGATCTGCCGGTCAACGGCAAAGTCGCAAAGGCATCGGGAACGAGCCGCGCCGACATCGTCGCGAGCGTCTCTCGCAACGCCGCTTGCGCGTGAAAGGCGCGGGGCGCCGTATTGACCAGGGCGACGGGCTTTCCCGGGAAGGCGTCGCTGGCGACGAGCCAATCGAGCGCGTTCTTCAGGGCGCCGGGCACCCCATGGGCATACTCCGGCGCGGCGATGAAAATGCCCTGCGAGGAGGCAACGAGGCCGCGCAAGGCCCGAACTTGCTCGGGCGGATCGTCCTCGTCGTCGTCCGCATTGAAGGCCGGGAGTTCGGCGAGGCCCCGGTAGATCGTGACCTCGACATCGTCGGGCGCGAGGTCGGCCAATGCCTCGAGAACGGCGGTGTTGGTCGAAGCGCGCCGCAGACTGCCGCTGATCGCCAGCAGCCGCAACGAATGCAAATCGCGGGCTTCCGGCATAGGCTCTCCCTCCGCTTTAGTCATGTTTCAGGAGGCGACGCGCACAATGCGGTCGCGAGGCGCGATTGCGCCGCCAAAAACATTTATCCTTATTCGTGAACCCGCAGCGCCGCCGGCGCAACGAAGGGGTGGGTTGGAAATCCAGCTCGAGCGAACCGAACCAGAGCGACGAGCCATTTCGGGCCGCCGACGTGAGAAGGCAGAAAGGTGCCCATCATGATCCACAAATCTCGTGTGTCCGCGCTGCTGGCCGTCACAGCGCTCGGAATCTCGACAGCCGAGTCGGCGCTGGCCATGCCGGCGGAGTATTGTGCCGCCTACGCCACTTCCGCGGTGCAGGAGTTCAACCACGCGACCCATGACCCCGCTTGCCCCGCGGTTTCCGTTGGGCGTTGGCACGCGAACTACGACCGGCACTACAAGTGGTGCCTGCAAAATTCAAACGACGCCGTGACGCGGGAATGGGAGGCGCGGCGTCATTTTCTACGTAACTGCGGCTAGCGGGGCCGACGCGCGATCGCTGGGCAGCGCGTATCACATCCTGCCCCGCGACATCGCGATCAATCCGTGCGCTGCGCCTGCATGTCCGCGCGTTCGACCCCCGCGACGGCCACCGGTTTCTTCATCGCGTCGCGGTGGAAGGGCTCGCCGAGTTCCTGATTGAGCCCCACTTCGATGAAAGTCGTCACGCCCTTCATCTGCTTCTCGCAGGCGAGGCGCAGCGCCGCGGAGAGTTCGGGCGGCATCGTCACCATGACACCCTCGAATCCGCAGGCCTCGGCGATTTTCGCGTAACTCACTTTCGGGTTCAGCTCGGTGCCGACGAAATTGTCGGCGTACCAGAGCGTCGTGTTGCGCTTTTCTGCGCCCCATCGGCAATTGCGGAAAATGACCATCGTGATGGCCGGCCAGCCCTCGCGACCGATCGACGTCATTTCGTTCATCGAAATGCCGAAGGCGCCGTTGCCGGCGAAGCCGACGACCGGCGTGTCGGGGCAGCCGATCTTCGCCCCGACGATCGAGGGAAAGCCATGGCCGCAGGGGCCGAACAGGCCCGGCGCCAGATATTTCCGCCCTTGCTCGAAGGTGGGGTACGCGTTGCCGATCGCGCAATTGATGCCGATGTCCGAGGAGATGATGGCGTCGCGCGGCAACGCCGCCTGGATCGCGCGCCAGGCCTGACGCGGCGACATGCGATCGGGCTCTCTCTCTCGGACGCCGGCGTTCCAAGCGGTCCCGGGATCGTCGTCCTCGTGATCCATCGAGGAAAGTTGCTGCAGCCACGCGGACTTGGTCTGATGGATCAGTCCCTTGCGTTCCACCCGCCCGCGGCAGGCGAGAGTTGCGCGAGAATCTGCTCGGTCACTTGCTTTGCATCGCCGCAAATGCCGATCGACACTTTCTTGGTCAGGCCGATGCGGTCGGCGTTTGTGTCGACCTGGATTATCTTCGCGGCGCGAGGCCAATAATCGATGCCGTGGCCGGGCAGGGTGGAGAACGGATTGAGACGCGCGCCGAGCACAAGCACGACATCGGCCTTGCCGATCAGTTCCATCGCGGCCTTCGAACCGTTGTAGCCGAGCGGCCCCGCCGCTAGCGGGTGGCTCCCGGAACGAATCGTTGTGCTGATAGCCCGAGCAGACCGGCGCATCGAGCCGCTCCGCCAGCGCGATCGTCTGCGGGATTGCGCCCGCGAGCACGACGCCGGCGCCGTTCAGGATGACCGGAAATGCCGCATCGGAGAGCATCCTCGCACCTTCGGCGACGGCCTTTTTGCCGCCGTCGGGAGGCTCGAACCGCACAACCTGAGGCAGCGCGCGCTTCTGTAGACGTGGTCGCTGACAGTCGCTGACCGCGTCGGTTCGGCTTGGTCGACACTCGGAAAACAGGGCGCGCTACGACGGCCGCGCTCAGCGGGCGCGGCTACCTTTACGCGGAATTCAGGCCGGGAAGCCGCCGTCGATCAATTTCGGGGCTCTCGCTCCGACGCCAGCGCAACCGCCAAGGCAACGACTTTCTTGCGGGCCTCGGCGTCGGCGATACGCGAGAAAGCCCAGAACAATTCCAGATTTTCGGCGGACGACGCGACGTTCGGCGGCTCTTCCCATTCTGTCCAGGCGCGGTTCGCCGACGGACTCATTGGATCGGTCTCGAAATCCTCGAAAAACGCCGCCGGCGACTCGTGGAGAAAGTCCGATATCCCTCGCAACCGCTCCGCCCCGATCCTGCTCGAGCCGCTCTCCCATTTCGTCAGTTGTCCGACACTAACGCCGAGCGCGTCGCTGAGCAGTTTGGCGCTGTACCCCAGATCGGTCCGCCTCATCCGAATCCGAGAACCCACCAGACTGTCTACCGGGTTGTCGCGCTCAACTCCCTTGCTGCAATATTCCGTGTCATTCTTGAGATCTGCTCTTGGTTTTCGGTCAGCCACGATGAAGCTCCTCAACAAAACACGCGCGGAATTCAAAAATCCCCGAAACTTGCGTTCAAAATGTATTCTGAACCAGACTTTCGAAACTTTCGAGACGCGTTACGGAGTCTTGTGAAACCGATGTTTTGTTTACCGTCGAACTACCCCCAATCGCCCGTCATTTTTCGTTCACAGGGCGCCGTTGTTGTTGTTGGTCGACCCGTTCTATATGCCGAACCACGCTATCTGAGTTTTAACAAAAAAACAGCGCCACCTCTATATCATGACTGTAGATTGGAATGCAATGGAAGGATTTGTGGGATGCTGGGATCGCCTAGATCATACGCTAAAGTGTACGTTGACGTACCTTATGCCGTTACGAAATGTCCGCCAACGTACACTCTGTTCACATCAAAAAATATCCATTGAAATTGAATTGGGAACGTGTGAAAAGCGCTTCATTGGTTGCCGTTTTCTTAGGCGCATGCAATTGAGAGAGGCCGCGCGCTCTCGCCCCGTCGGGCCAGGGCCATGAATCCTCCAGAGCAGTCCTCAATTCGCAACCGTCTTCTGGCGCTTTTGTCAGGCAACGACTATGCGCTTTTGCAGCCGCATCTCGAATTGAGGGATTTGCCGCGCAACACAATTTTGCTGGATTCGAATCAGACTCAAGAACACGTCTATTTTCTCGAGTCCGGCCTCGCGTCACAAATCGCGAGCGGCGAGGGAAAAAGAAAATTGGAAGTCGGCATTTACGGCCGTGATGGCGTCGGCCCCACCGCGGCAGTGCTCGGGGTCGATCGCGATCCCCATCTTCATATCATGCAAGTGATGGGCGCGGGCTATCGCATATCGATCGAAAAACTCGGGGAGGCCATGGGGGAAAGCTCGTCGCTGCGGGCGCTTCTGCTGCGCTATGTTCAGGTCTTCATGATCCAGATGGGCCACACGGCTCTTTCCAACAACAGTTTGCTGATCGA
>JBAQGU010000080.1:0-8143 GCA_049287975.1 Roseiarcus sp. | reverse complement strand
CGCCGCTGCAATGGCCGTATCTGCGCAAGGATGCGCCGCATATCTGGCGCTCGGATTCGCGCAGCTGGCGAAATCCCGACATCGGCGTGCTCTCGGTCGACGAGGCCGTCGTCCTCTACAACAACGCAGCTCCGATGCGGGGCGCGCGCGGCCTCGAGATCGGCTGCCACTACGGCTGGTCGACCGCGCATCTCCTCGCCGCGGGATTGGATCTGGACGTCATCGATCCGGGGCTCGGCTATCCCGATCAGGCGCGCGACGTCGCCGACAGTCTCGCGCGCGTCGGCGGCCCGGGCCAAGCCGAGCTTTGGGCGGGCTTCTCGCCGTCCATCGTTCCCGCGGTGCGGTCGACTAAGGCCTCGCCCTGGTCGTTCGCGTTCATCGACGGCTATCACGAGGGGCGAGCGCCGCTGGACGACGCGGAAGTGGTGATCGGCCTGATGGCGGAGGACGCGAGCGTGATGTTTCACGATCTGATCTCGCCGCACGTCGCCGCCGGCTTCGCGCATTTCCAGGCGCGCGGCTGGAACGTCGGCCTCTACAACACCATGCAGATCATGGGGATCGCCTGGCGCGGCGCCGCGCGGCCCGCCGAGCATATCGCGGACGCGAACATGCCGCCGATCGCAGCTGAGCATCTGCGGCGATTTCCGATATTGTCGACGGCGGCGTGAGCCGTGTCGCAGGCCGTCCGCTTGCCCGAGCGCTTTTTCGAACAGCAGCTGATCAAATGGAATTGCGTTCTGTAGCACTATGAGTTATGATTCATAGTGCTAGGGAGGCTGCGTGCGAATATTCAAAACGAAGTGGTTCGCTCGCTTCGCACGACGAGAACGCATTAAAGATCACGCTTTGCTGGACGCTGTCGCTCGGGCGGAAAAGGGCCTGGTCGACACTGACCTCGGAAGTGGACTTTTGAAGCAACGGGTCGCACGCGCCGGGGAGGGCCGTTCCGGGGGCTACCGTACAATCATCGCCTATCGGGCTGGCGATCGTGCGGTGTTCCTATATGGCTTTGCCAAGAATGAACGGGACAACATCGGCGATGACGAAATGGCGACTTTCAAGGAACTCGCTGCGGGGTGGCTCAGAGCGGACAGCGTGAAATTGGACGTACAGGTGGAAATGGCTTTGGCGCAGGAGGTGGCGTATGAGCAAGGCGCAGAAGAAAACAAGTCGGGTGACGAGAGCCCTTCTCGAGACGGCAGATGACATGCGCCGTGGCGGGCTCATCGATGAAGCGGCCCATGAGAAAATCACCATGCGCCATATCGGGGCGCAGGGATTGGCGCAGATCGCACCGTTGACGGCCGAAGATGTCAAGGCGCTTCGGGCCGAAGCGCACATGAGCCAGGCCGTTTTGGCGCAACACCTCAACGTGACGGTAGGCTACGTTTCGCAATTGGAACGCGGAGCCAAACGGCCGACCGGCGCCGCGCTCGCGTTGCTCGACATCATCCGGCGTAAGGGCATCCAGGCGATTCTCTGAGCCGCGCGCCCTGCGCACCGCGCCTCACATCGCGGAGAGGCCGCCGTCCAGTTTGATCTCGGCGCCGGTCATGAAGCCGCTCTCCTCGGAGGCGAGATAGACGACGGCGTCGGCGACGTCGCGAGGTTCGCCGAGACGCCCCATCGGAACCTGGCGCGCCAACTTGCCGAGGACGACGGCTTCGTCGCGATTTCCGATCAGGCCCGCGAGGATCGGCGTGCGAATGAAGGTCGGATGGATCGAGTTGCAGCGGATGTTCGCGCCCTGCTTGGCGCAGTGCAGCGCGATCGATTTGGTCAACAGCCAGACCGCGGCCTTGGACGCGTTGTAGTTAGCCATATTGTGCCCTGCGATCAGTCCCGAGATCGACGAAATGTTGATGATCGAGCCGGGCTGGTTCTCCCGCATCAGCGGCAGCGCATGTTTCGAGCCAAGGAAGACGCTGTCGGCGTTTACCGCCATGCCGCGCCGCCATTCGGCGAGGCTCAAGTCTTCGACCGACCCCAGGATCGCGATGCCGGCGTTGTTCACGAGCACCGACAGGCCGCCCATCGTCTCGCGCGCGCGGGCGATCGCCGCGATCCAATCGTCCTCGCTCGAAACATCGTGGCGCATCGAATGCGCGATGCCCGCGCCCAATTCCGCGTCGATCGCCTCGGCGACCTGCCGCGCGCCGGCTTCGTTCACGTCGGTGAGCAGAACCCTGGCGCCCTCGCGCGCGAGGCCCCAGGCGCTCGCGGCGCCGAGGCCCTGGGCGGCCCCCGTGATCAGCGCCTTCTTGCCCACGACCCGTCCGCTCATCCCGTTCTCCTCAGCCGAGCGCCGCTCTCTGCAACGTCACCAGCGTCGCGATCCCGCCGCGGGCCAGCGCGAGAAGTTTCAGGAGCTCCGCCTCGCTGAACGGCGCGCCTTCGGCCGAGCCCTGCACCTCGACCAATCCGCCCGACCCGGTCATCACGAAATTCGCGTCGGTCTCGGCGGTCGAATCCTCGGCGTAGTCGAGATCGAGCAGCGCTTCGCCCTTGACGATCCCGCAGGAAACAGCGGCGACGTGATCCTTCAGCGGGCTCTCGCGCAGGATCGAGCGGGCCGTCATCCATTTCAGGCAATCGCTGAGCGCGATGCAGGCGCCGGTGATGGCGGCGGTCCGCGTGCCGCCGTCCGCTTGCAGCACGTCGCAATCGATCGTGATCTGACGCTCGCCCAGCTTCGGCAGATCGACGACGGCGCGCAGCGAACGGCCGATCAGGCGCTGGATCTCCTGGGTGCGGCCGGAGACCTTGCCGGTGGTCGACTCGCGCCGCGTGCGTGTCGAGGTCGCGCGCGGCAGCATCGCGTATTCCGCGGTCACCCAGCCCCGCCCCTGCCCGCGCAGCCACGGCGGCGGCTTGTCTTCGAGCGAGGCGGCGCAGAGAACATGCGTGTCGCCGAAGCACACCAGGCACGATCCCTCCGCATAGCGAGCGACGGCGCGCTCGATAGTGACTTTGCGCAACTCATTGGCCGCGCGTTGGGAAGGGCGCATGGCGGGTCCTCTCATCGGCCGGTCGGTCTAGACCGGCGCGAGGCGCATGTCCACGAGCGGTCCCGCCTGTGCCGGCCCTCCGCCGTCATTGCGAGCACAGCGAAGCCATCCATCTCTCTACGAACTGGTCCGCCGACAATTCCCAAGACGGGTCGTGTAGTAACGTCTCGAGAAAGCCCGCGGCAGCGGACGAAGCGCGGCTCAATCGGCGGGCGGCTGGCAACGGAACCGTGGATTGCTTCGCTTCACTCGCAATGATGGTCTTCCTTCAGTCCGGCACCGGCACCGTATAGTTGAGCGCCATTCGCCCGCCGTCGGGGTAGATCGTCTGTCCCGTGATGTAGGAGGCGTCGTCACTCGCCAGGAACGAGGCGACCGAGGCGACCTCCTCGGGCTCGCCGGCCCGGCCGAGCGGCGTGCGCGAAAGGATCTTTCGGCGACCGGCGTCGTCGGACAGCACCGCCTTGCGCGCGAGTTCGGTCAAAATCGTGCCGGGGCCGATCGCGACGACGCGAATCTTGTGCGGCGCGAGCTCAACCGCGGCGACCGTGGTCAACTGGTTCAGCGCGCCCTTGGTGCAGGCGTAGGCGCAGAGGCCCGGAATCGCCAGCAGCGCGTTGACCGACGACATGTTGATGATGACGCCGCCCCGCCCCGAAGCGACCATCTCGCGCGCGGCGAGCTGCGTGCCGATGAAGGCCGAGCGCAGGTTGATCGACAGCACCTTGTCGAAGATTTCGTCGCTCATCTCGAGCACGCTGGCGCTCAGCGCCACGCCGGCGTTGTTCAGCATGATGTCGAGCCGGCCGAATTCGGCGAGCGTGCGCTGCACGAGCGACACAATCGCCTCGCGCTTCGTCACGTCGGTCTCAACGAAGATCGCGGCGCCGCCCTCGGCGCGGATCGCCGTCGCCGCGGCCTCTCCCGCCTCGACATTGATATCGGCGAGCGCGACCGAGGCGCCGTCCGCGGCGAAGCGGCGCGCGCAGGCGCGGCCGATGCCGTTCGCCGCGCCAGTGACGATGGCGACCCTGCCGGTTAAACGCGTCATTTCGAGCGCTCCTGTTTCTTGACAGCGCTCTAGCACAAAACGCACAAGACGGAAGGCAGCGGGAACAGAGCGATGAGCGAGAAATTCGACGTGGTGATCGCGGGCGGCGCCATCATGGGCTCCTCGACCGCCTATCACCTGGCCGCCGATCCCGGCTTCTCCGGCCGAGTGCTGGTCGTCGAAAAGGACATGACTTACGCCAAGTCGGCGACGGCGCTTTCGCTGAGCTCGATCCGGCAGCAGTTCTCCTCGCCGATCAACATCCGCGTCGGCCTCGCCGGCGTCGCCTTCCTGCGCGAATTGAAGCAGAAGCTCGAAGTCGACGGCGAGCGGCCCGACGTGCCGTTCACGGAAAACGGCTATCTCTATCTCGCGAGCGAGGCCGGCGCGCAGACCCTGCGCGACAACCATGTCGTGCAGGCGCGGGAAGGCGCGGAAATCGCGCTGCTTTCGCCCGGCGAGATCGAGGCGCGCTATCCCTATCTCAGCGCGGACGGCGTCGCGCTCGGCGCTCTCGGGCTCCGCAACGAAGGCTGGTTCGACAGCTATCAGCTGTTGCAGGCGTTCCGCCGCAAGGCGCGCAGCCTCGGCGTCCTCTATCGCGAGGAAAAGGTCGTCGAGGTCGAGCGCGAAGGCTCGCGCGTCACGGCGGTGAGGCTCGGCAACGGCGAGCGCGTCGCCTGCGGCGCGTTCGTCGATACGGCGGGCGCTTCGGGGGCGGCGGAGATCGCGCGCGGCCTCGGGGTCGAAATCCCCGTGCGCTCGCGCAAACGCTGCGTATTCGTGTTCGAGGCCAAGCCGCGCTGGCTGGATTGCCCGCTCGTCATCGATACGAACGGCGTCTTTTTTCGCCCAGAAGGGGTCACCTTCGTCACGGGGGTCTCGCCGCCTGAGACCGAGGACCCCGACTGCGACGATTTCGAGGTGATATGGCCGCAATTCGAGGAGTTGCTATGGCCGACCGTGGCGCATCGCGCGCCCGCGCTGGAGAGCCTCAAGCTGGTGCGCGCCTGGGCTTGCCATTACGACCTCAATATCTTCGACCACAACGCGATCGTCGGCCGCCTGCCCGGCTGCGACAACGCCTATGTCGCGGTCGGCTTTTCCGGCCACGGCGTCCAGCAATCCCCGGCGGTCGGGCGGGGTCTCGCCGAACTGATTACGCATGGCCGCTATGTCGCCCTGGACCTGTCGGATTTCGGCTATGAGCGCATCGCGGCGGGGCGGCCGCTGCTGGAGCGGAACGTGATTTGAGGGGCGATGCGGCCCAGCGCGATAAGCCGATTGATAGCCAGGTTCTAGCGCATCATCAGGAGACCGCGACCACTCGATTGCGGGTTCAAAGACTTCGTCTGCGCCCCGGAATGACGGTGCGGGTCAATCGTCGAAATCGATGTGCCTGTCGAACACCACGGCGCCGTTGTTGTTCTTGACGACATTGTAGCCGTGGAGCCCGTCGCCGTTCTTGTCGAAATTGTAGATGCCCTCAGCCCCCGCGTAGCCTTTCACCGACAGGATCGCCTGCCGCAGCTTCTCCGGCTCCAGGCTCTTCGCATCGACGATCGCGCGGGCCAGCACGTGCACGGCGTCATAGCTCCAAGCGCCGAGGAAATCGGCCGGCGTCTTGTAGGCGGCTTCGTATTTTGTTGAGAATGCCTTGGCCGCCTCGCTCGAATCCCGGTTGAAGTCGGTGACCGCGTAGGAGCCGTAGAGCGCCGGACCGGCGAGCTTGAGCGCCATGACCGAAACCGTCGTTGGCGAGCCAACCCAGGTCGGGGTGACCCCCAATTGGCGCAACTGCTTTGCGAAGATCGCCTGATCCGCCTCGAACATATAGGTGCCCATGACATCCGCGCCGGATTGCTTGACGGCGAGTGCGACCGCCGTGAAATCCTGCGAGAAGTTCGGATACCCCTGGATCAGCACCGGCTCAATGCCCATGCCCTTCAATGACGCGACCAAGAGCTTCATGCCGCTCGTGCCGAAGGCGTCAGTCGAATGCACGATCGCCCATTTCTTTTTGCCGAGCGTTTTGGTTCCATAGTCCGCGATCACGCGCGCCGAATAGGTATCGTTGGGACGGAACCGAAAGTACCAGGGATTGCCCATATGGGTGAGGACTGGATCGGTGCCGCCGATCAGCACGGGCTTTCCAAGTTTGAGCGCATCGGGCGCCATGGCGTGCAACTGGGTAGACCGGATTGAGGCTAGGAAAGCCACGAACTCGGAATTGCCGGCAAGCTTGCTAAACGCCAGCACGATACCCGGATTTGTGGACTGATCATCCTCGATCACGAGTTCGAGCGGCCGACCGAGTACACCGCCCGCTTTGTTGATCTCGTCGACGGCGAGGTTGGCGGCCTGGATTTGGTAGCGTCCGGATTCCGCGTTCGGCCCAGTGAGCGGGGCCGTCACCCCGATCTTGATCGGTTCAGCCGCCTGCGCAAAGAGCGCCACCAGGGCCAAGGCGCCGGCAAGAATGTACGAAACTGCGGTACGTCGATCCATGATGTTCGTCTCCGCTTTCGTAAAAAATCCCACCCGTAGATGGCGCCCTTGCTGCCGGTTCGTCCTCGAGACTTCAGAACGCCCCCTGATAGCTTGCGCCATGAGGCTACATCAGTCTGCGCGCCCTGCGAAGGGGGCACGACAGTCGCGGGGCGCCCGCCCACTCCAATACGCCAGCCGCCGCTCAGATTTTTCAGGGCATGGCTCGGCGCTTGCGAGACGCGGGGAACCATCAGGCGACTCGCATGTTGCTGTTCCTGGCGGTGCGGCTGCGGAGCAGACTATGAGCCACTTCGAAGACGCGGCGGCGGCCAACCGCGCTCCGCTGGATTGGGTGAACTTCCTATTGGCCGACGTACAGGGCGGGGTCGGGCCGTTTCTCGCGGTTTTCCTCACCAGCAGCCAGCATTGGCAGGCGGGCGCGGCGGGCATGGCGCTGACTGTCGGCGGGATTGCCACCGTGCTCGCGCGCGCGCCCGCCGGGGAACTGGTGGACGTTTTGCACGCCAAGCGCACCCTGATCGCGCTGGCGTCGGCGGTGGTCGCGATGGCGGCCGTGGTGATGGCTCTCTTTCCCAGCTTCTGGCCGGTGACGCTGGCGCAAGTGGGCAACGGCGCGGCCGACGCGGTGTTTCCCGCCGCCGTAGCCGCGATCAGCCTGGGCATTGTCGGCCGTGCCGGCTTCACCGCCCGGGTCGGCCGCAACGAGGCGTTCAACCATGGCGGCAACGTGGCCACTGCCATCACCGCCGGCGTCGCCGGCTGGCTGATCGCCCCCTCGGCGGCGCTATGGATCGTGGCCGGGCTCGCGCTGGCCGTGCTGCTGCCGCTGTCTCGCATCCGGGCGGACGATATCGACCAGACGGTGGCGCGCGGCGCCGACGACGGCGACCAAGGCCGCAGCGATCGCAACGGCCTGCGGGTGGTGCTGAGCAATCGCCCGCTGCTGACCTTCACCCTCGCGATCACGCTGTTCCATTTTTCCAATGCGGCCATGCTGCCGCTGCTTGGCGAGACGTTGTCAAAGGGTGACGCGCGGACCGGCGCGCCGTTCATCGCGGCCTGCATCATCACGGCCCAGTTGGTGATGACGCCAGTGGCGCTGCTGGTCGGCCGCTACGCCGACGTCTGGGGCCGCAAGCCGCTGCTCCTCGTCGGCTTCGCCGCACTGCCGCTGCGCGGCGTGCTCTACACGCTTGTGCGGGACCCGGTAGCGTTGGTGGCTATCCAGGTCCTCGACGGCGTCGGCGCCGGCATTTTCGGCGCGGTGTTCCCAGTGGTTGTCGCCGACGTGACGCGGGGCAGCGGACGCTACAACCTTGCCCAGGGCGCATCGGGCATGGCATGGGGGCTGGGCGCGGCGCTGAGCAACGGCGTGGGCGGATACATCGTGGACTGGGCTGGTTATGACACGGCGTTTCTATTCCTGGCCGGCTGCGCGGCGGTGGCGCTGATCGTGCTTTGGCGAACAGTGCCGGAGACGCGCGGATGGACGGAGCGCGGCCGTAACGGCGGCGCAACATGGCTTCGGCTGAGTCCGGCGCCAAACCGGTCGCGGGCAACGGCGCAC
>JBAQGU010000079.1:0-5548 GCA_049287975.1 Roseiarcus sp. | reverse complement strand
GGTGATCCGCGCCTTCGGGGCGGCGGCGCGGGCAAGGCGTTCGCCGCTACTTGGCGTCGCCGTCAATCCGCCCGATCGCAGACCTAGCACCGAGACTTTGCGCAATCTTGCGCGCTTCGCTCAGTCTCGGATCGTTCCTGTCTCCTTTCCCGATCGGCCGCAGCGCGAGGCCCATCAACGCCTGCATCAGAAAGCCCCTTGTCTCTGCGCCGCGGGCGATGAGCGCAGCGCGTTCGTAGTGGCGTCTGGCCCGCCCTCGCGCAGTCATGAAGATGAACGCCAGGTTCGGATCGCGGAGCGCCGCTGAGAGCGGCGGCGTCGGCATTTCAAGCATGATCTTATGAAGGTCGCCGAGCATCAGGTGAGCCCAGGCGACTAGCCTTGAATTGCCCCACTTGACGAACAGCGCAATCGCGCCCTCCAGTCCCGCGATCGCCTCTCGGACACGTCCGACCGCGGCGACAGCCGCCCATTTCGGAACTTCGATCGCTGTCAGCAGCGCGCGGAAGCCCGCCTTGTCTATGCTTTCGTATAAGCGGGTGAAGGCGTCATTCGCTTCCACGAAACGGCCTAGCGTCAGCAGCGCGAGCGCGGTCGCGGCCGCAGCGCCCATCTGCTCGGTCCGGCCGCCGGAGGCTGCGGAGGCGGCCTCGGCATTGTCAAGCGCGCCGGCTCCGTCGCCCGCCACCGCCAATGCGAAGCTTGTCAGCATGAAGCCCAGGGATCGGGCGGGCGGATAGTGCGTTCGCTCGCCCAGCGTAAGCGAGCGGCTGGCCCAACCAAGGGCCGAGGCGATGTCGCCAAGCTGCAACGACCTCGTGCTCGCGAGATAATATGTTAGCGTCTCGAGATAAACGTCACCGAGCGCTGCGGCCGTGGCCAGGATCTCCTCCGCGGTTTCGTCGAAACCACCGGATAGTCCGCCGTCGGGCCGCAACTCGGCGAGCCAGAGCCGGTCCCATTTCGCATAGGCGATGCTTTCCCGATCGCCGATCGCAATTCCGGTCCGCAGCGCACGGTCGAGCGCCGCCTCTGCCTCGTCGAAGCGGTCGGCGTTCAAGTACCCTTCGCCCAGCCAGGCGAGTGTCCGCGAGAGCGCACGGCTCGGCCCAAGCTTTTCGATGCGCGGCAGCCAGCGCTCTGCGAGACGGATCATCCCAACGAAATCCGCTTCCCAGCAGCATGCCAACATGCGATCGACGACGATATCGGCAATCGTCGCATCGTCCGCGCAGCCGGGATCGGCTTCGATAAAGGCGAGCGCACGGTCGAGGCTGCGCACGGCCTCTTTCAGAGAGAACATTTCGAGGCTTCGTTTGGCGGCGAGCGCGAGATAGCGCACCGCCTTTCTCGCCGAGGCCGCGCGAGAATAATGATGAGCAAGAATGTCGGCGGATTCGTCGGCGCGATTTCCCGCGCGCCGTTCGAGGGCGGCGGCGGCCCGGCCGTGAAGTTCCGCGCGCTGCGACTTCAGCAGCGAGCCGTAGAGCGCGTCCTGTATCAGCGCGTGTTTGAACGCATATTCGCGGTCCGCATCGGCTTCCGGCGACAGCGGAATGATGATCCCCTCGTCTTCGGCGCGCGACAGCTCGCGGACAGGCGGCGTCAGCGCCGCGCAGACCTCGCCGACCAGGAACGTCCGGAACTGACGACCGACTACTGATGCCGACTGGACGGCGAACCGGTCCTCTCCGGGCATGCGATGCACCCGGTTCAGGATGAGATTTTCGAGGCTCGCAGGAATGTCCTCCGCCTGCGGGGTCGTGCCGCTCTTTCGCTGGGCGACGAAGGCAGCGAGCTCCTCGGCGAACAGCGGATTTCCTTCCGCCCTGCGGACGATCGACTTCAGGAGATCCGGTGAGGCGTCGTCGCCGAGGCGACTGCTGACGAGGCGCGTCGCCTGCACGTCGTCGAGCGGCGGCAGGTTGAGAATTTCGACGCCCTTCGCCTCGACCTGACGCTGGACAGAAAGGTCAGGACGCGCGGTGAGCGCAATCATGCCGCGCATTAGTCCCCGCGGCGCGGATTATCTCGTGAAGCGCCTCCAGCGAGACGCTGTCGGCCCAGTGCAGATCCTCGAATGCCAGCAGCAGTCGAGGCTCCCGGTGAGAGAGGAATTCGAATAGGGCGACCAGCGCCTCGCGCGTGCGCACGCCGACGAGTTCCGAGGCCTGGATCGCGCCGATCTGGAGCTGCGTCGCGCCGAGAATGTTGATCAGATAAGGCAATGCGGCCTTGAGCGTTTCGCCAGCGTCGCGCAATCCCGCGGAGAGGCTTCTCTCGATCTCGACCGCCGAAGCACCGTCGGGGATTGCGAACGCCGCCCGGAGCAGGTCGGCGAAAGGCGCAAAGGGCGCGGATGCCGCGTCGGCATGACAGGACACCCGCCAAACGGTCGCCTCGCCCAGTCCGTTTTGGAATTCAAAGAGCAGGCGCGACTTGCCGAGCCCGGCCTCGGCGATGATCAGAACGATCGCCGCGCTTCCTGACTCGGTTTGCGACCACAGCGAACGAAGCCGGAAGAGCTCACTTTCGCGGCCGAGCAGGGGAGCCAACCCCAAGGAGCGCTTGGCGTCGAAGCGGCTGACGCCCGATCGCAGCCTGTCGACGCGGAAAAGCCGGACCGGCTCAGACTTACCCTTTAGCGCCTTGGGACCCCGATCCGAAAAATTGGCGTATCCCGCCGCAAGGTCGGCGAAATGCTCGGCGCAATACACTGTCCCCGGCTCGGCCGCGCTCTGGACGCGGGACGCCAAATTGATCGCGTCGCCCAGCGCGTTGTATGCGAGCGCCTTGTCCTCGCCGATGCGGCCAAGCACGACCGCGCCGCTATGCAGGCCGATCCGCAGCATGGGCTCACAATCGAAAGCGGAGCGGAATTCGGATCGTAGCGCGCCGATGCGCTCCTGAATCTGGACGGCCGCGCGGCAGGCGCGCGCCGGCGCGTCTTCTAGCGCCTGGGGTGCGCCGAAAAAGGCCATCAGGCCATCTCCCGCGAAGTCTTGCAGCACGCCGCCGTGGCGATTGATGATCGCCGTCTGCTCTCCCGCGAGCCGCTTGATCAAGACAAAGATCCCTTCTTCGCCGAGCCGCTCCGTCAGGGGCGTGAACGCGACCAGGTCAGTGAACATGACCGTGACCTGACGCCGTTCCCCCAGCGGCTGCAAGGCGGTTTGATCCAGGCCCATGTTTTGTCTCTCGCGGAATGCGGTTCCGAGCTTTTCTTCCCGCCTGACGAGCAAGCGGCGTGGCGGACACTGATCGACGCTCGCTTGTTCGTGTCTTCGGGCGTCGGGCTGGCGCTACCCAGCCGACGGCGTCGTGTCGTATCCGATGAATCGCGCTAGTTTGCCGTCACGCAGTTTCATGAAATGGGCCCATTGGTTCTCGTAGAGTCCGCCGGACGATCGGATGATCCGCGCCGACGTGTGCCCCCTAATTGCGACCTCGTCCTCGCCCGCGACGAATTCGTCAGTTACGAACGCCTGGATTTCGATTGCGTTGGCCAAAATGCCGAAGAAACGCATGACGTCGCCATGGCCTCGGAACGAGCCCGCCCACGGTACGGAGCCGTAATAGATCCATTCGATGTCTTCGTCGCAAAGTGATGTGAACTTGGCCATGTCCCCACGGGAGAAAGCGTCATAGGCCTCTTTTGCGATTTCTAAGTTGCGCATCTGTTTTCTCCCGTCTTTCCGCAGCGGACTGCGAAATCCGTCGCAGACAAGCTGGGTGTCGCCTCGGAGACCGTCGAAACAATTCAAGAAGAGAGCGAGACTGTCGCAGGCACGATCGAGGCGATTGCGGTCGAGCCCGACTCTCAAATGCTTTTGAGAGTCTTTTCGAAATTATTTATTGCGCCCCTGACATTCTTTAAAAATCGCCTCCCTTTAAAAAGCATTCGGGTAATGGGAATGGCACGTCAATGGGTATCTTACCCACGTAGACAACCTGTATCTGATCGATCGTTCCGACGCAGCCTTCAGTTTCGAGGGGGCGGCGATCAGGCGATCAGGCCCCAACCTTGAAATCGTCGCCCGCGCCACGTTGTAGCTCTTGGCGAGCTCCTCAAGTGTTGCACCCTCTGCACGCCGCCAGACGGTCGATCCGCGTGACTGTCACCACGTCGCCATGGCAACGGCTTTCAAGAGCCTCAGCAGCTCGCGCCGGTCCAGCCGCGCTCCGCTCGCCCGACTCGACGGACCCGGCAGCTCAGGCGTAAGTGTGACCAAGCGAAGTCTAACGCCGGGGCGGCATTCGTGGCGACATCAAATCCGATAGAATTGGCGACCGAGATCATGGCGGCGTACGTCGCGAACAACGCGGTGCCGAGGGCCGATCTGCCCGCTCTGTTTGAAGGGCTGCATGCAGCCTTGAAGAGGCTCGAGGAGGGAGAGGTCGCTCTGGTCGACATCGTGAAGCCAGAGCCCGCGGTGCCGATCCGCAAGTCCGTCACGCCAGATTATCTGATCTGCCTGGACGACGGCCGCAAATTTAGAACTCTGCGGCTGCACTTGGCGACGCTCGGCATGACGCCGGAACAGTACCGCCAGAAGTGGAATCTGCCCAGCGACTATCCCATGGTCGCGTCGAATTATGCGGCGCAACGATCAGCATTAGCGAAGAACTTAGGGTTCGGGCTGCGAGAGAAGCGCGTCGCCGCCCCGCCGGCGAGCGCAGTTGCGATTGAGGCTGTCACCGGCACGATCGAAGTGATTGCGCCGGAGCCGGCGAGCGTCAGCGTGATCGAGATGGTGGCGGCCAAGTCGGCGACCGTCGACACGATCGAGGTGGCTACAGTCGAGCCGACGAGCGTAGCCAAGCGCAAAGCCAAGGCAAAGGCCAAAAGCAAGGTGGTCGCGCCCGCGCCGGCGGCCCCGGTAAAACGCAAACCCGGTCGCCCGCGCAAGGCGACTGCGTAGGCAAACACGGGAAACTCAGGGACGATCGGCCAAAGCCGATTCGTGCCGGCTCCGTCCTCCTTTCGTACTGCGAATCCCAGCGGGAGATAGTGCGGGCGCGCGATCTGAAGAGGCGCTTGACCGTCGCCCCGTCGGACGATCCGAAAGCCACGCGTTGCATAATTCAAGAATTTCGGGCACTTTTCTTGGCCCAGTTCGATCAAGGGGTTAGACAGCCCGAAAGATATGACCGAAAGTGAACCGAAAGCCCGCAGCCTCGGCTATGCCCGAGTCAGCACCTACGGCCAGACGCTCGATGCGCAGTTGGAGCAGCTGCGTAAGGAGGGATGCTCCAAAATTTATTGCGAAAAAGCGAGCGGAGCGCAGCCCGAGCGGCGCGAGCTGCTACGGCTCTTGAAGGCGGTTGCAGCCGGCGACGTGGTCACAGTCACGCGGATTGACCGCCTGGCGCGGGCGGACACATCCACCAGCACCGGGCGGCTGATGATTGCCGTGTTGGGCGGCCTAGCCGACGTGGAGCGCGATCTGATCCGCACGCGCACAGCGGAGGGACGCACGCGCGCGAAGGCTCGCGGACAGCGCATGGGCCGGCCCCCGAAACTCACGCCCGAGCAGCAGCGCGAAGC
>JBAQGU010000078.1:0-14271 GCA_049287975.1 Roseiarcus sp. | reverse complement strand
CGGCCTTGACAAGGCTCCGCTCACCGACATCTCGGCGCTGCCCAAGAGATCGAGGCCCGGGAACGGGCCGAAAAAAAGCGCCGTGCCCTATTGACAAAAAAGCCCCCATACGAGCCCGGCCATGACGCTAGGGCGGTAGACGTCGCGTCGCCCGTTTCATCCAAGCGGACCGGCCGCCGGCCGGTACCGAACTCGCAATGACGATCTGCTCGCCTCCCTTGTTGCAAATAACTTCTCACTTCGGCCTCGAGCCGATCGCGAGCCCCGTCCGCCGATCAAACAGATGGATGCGCTCGAGGTCGATGGCGAGCGGCGCCCGGTCGCCTTCCCGCAGCGAGGCAAAACCGTCGACCGTCGCGCGCACGCGCCCGCGTTCGCCGCGCTGGACGAATTCGGTCTCATCGTCGTCGATGCCCAGACCGTCGCCGTCGAGCCGCGGCGGCGGCGCGTCGACTTGGAAATGGACGAGCAGCGAGGCGCCGAGATCCTCGATGAACGACACGACGCCCATAATGGCGCTGGGGCCCGGCTCGCCGACGGTCAGCGTCTCCGGGCGAAGGCCGACCGCGACGGTCCTGCCGATGTAATCGGCGATGGCGGACTTTCGCTCGAGCACGCTCGCGGGCAGCTTCAGCCGCTCGTTTCCGAGCGTCAGCTCGACGCCATTTTCGCCGGAAAGCAGCCTGCCCTCGAGCAGGTTGATGGCGGGCGAGCCGATGAAATTCGCCACGAACAAATTAGCCGGCTCGTGATACAGCACGCGCGGCGGCCCGAACTGCTGGAGCACGCCCCGGTTCATCACCGCCACCCGATCGCCCATGGTCATCGCTTCGACCTGATCGTGGGTGACGTAGATCGTGGTCACGCCGGTCATTTTTTGCAGTCGAGCGATTTCGGTTCGCATGTGGACGCGCAGACGCGCGTCGAGATTGGACAAGGGCTCATCCATCAGAAAGGCGTTCGGCTCCCGCACGATGGCGCGGCCCATCGCGACGCGCTGCCGCTGACCTCCCGAAAGCTGCGCCGGCTTTCTGCCGAGATATTCCGACAGCTCGAGCGTCTGCGCGGCAGCCTTCACCTTTTCCGCGATCACCGCCTTCGCCACGCCGCGGACTTTCAGGCCGAAGCCGATGTTCTCCGCGACAGTCAAATGGGGATAGAGCGCGTAGCTCTGAAACACCATCGCGATGTTGCGATCACGCGGCGAGAGTTCGTTGGCGACGGCGCCGCCGACCAGGATCTGGCCTTCGCTGATGTCCTCGAGGCCCGCGACCATCCGCAGCGCCGTCGATTTTCCGCATCCCGAGGGGCCGACGAGAACAATGAACTCGCCGTCGTCGACGGCCAGATTCAGGGAACAGACCGCGCGATGCCCGTCCGGGTAGGTCTTGCTGACATTTTCGAGGCTTATCCGAGCCATCGCGCGTCGACCTTGTTACGCAAGACTATCGCGGGAACACTGACACGCACGATCCGCGCCAGCAACGCCGAGTTCCTCGCGGAAGCGACTGTCTTGGATGGACCGAAGGCCGCTGCGACGCCCCGGAGTCCTCCAAGCTTTTTCTCCAAACATTTCCACATCACGGCCTGTTTTCGCCAAGGATTTCCAAAGAATCCTTGGCGGTTTTGCGGGATTCCAAGGGGTTGCAGGCCTGCAAACTGAAAAAGTCCCTCTCCGTTTTACGAAAGATAATTCGGCGTTATTTTAAGGAAAAACGCCACCACTCCGCTGCGACATGATGTGGGCGCCTCGGGATCGATGCTTTGACTTGCGGCGGCAGCGGTTCCGATCATATGCGAGCGGCCGGGTGGGTGACTTCGAGATCACCGCTCGGGGCTTCATCTCCATGTGTCGCGCCGCGCCGAATCGAGCCAGGAGAAGCCAAATGACGCACACCGCACAGACGACTTCGCTGTCGAGCTCCCCAATTCCCGCCGACGACCCCAACCGTAAATTGACAGTCGCCGATCCCGACGGCGCCGGCGTCCGGCATGTCTCCGTCGTCGGCGGTACTTACACGATTCTGGTTTCGGGCGCTGACACAGCCGGGCGCTATTGCCTCATCGACATGCTCGTGCCCGACGGCGCCGGCCCGCCGGCGCATCGCCACGATTTCGAGGAGATGTTCACGCTGCTGGAAGGCGAACTCGAGTTTACCTTCCGCGGCCAGGCGCAAACGGTCCGCGCCGGGTCCACCGTCAGCATCCCGGCGAACGCCCCCCACCAGTTCCGGAACATGTCGGGCAAGACGGTCCATATGCTATGCATGTGCACGCCAGCAGGACAAGAAGAGTTCTTCATGGCGGTCGGCATCGCGGTCGACAGCCGGGCGTCTCCGCCGCCGAGGCCCACCCCGGAAGTGCAAGCCGAGAAGCTCAGGCTGCTGAAAACGCTGTTGCCCAAATACCGAACTGAGATGGTGGGCGATTCTCCGAGCAGATGAACGCCAGACGATACGAGTCGCGACGGCGCACTGAACGGAGAAATTCTCGGCGCGGCCAACAGCATGGCGCAACGAGGGGGAAATCGTCTGGAGGACCGGGCGGAGCGAAAGGTCGGTCTTTGATCAAATAGTGGGTCCACAATCAGATTGAAGGCCGCCTACAAGAATGGCCTCTTGCAGTTGGCGCCTCGCGCAACTTATTCCGCGCTGTGCGGCGCCGCTCGCCGCATACGCCCTCTTCGGGCGTTTCCTCCCTAGACTCGAGGCCGCCGTGGAGACGCGCCGGCCTCCTTTTTTGTGCCATGCGAAAGTAGCAACGCCGTTCTCCCGCGCCCGGTCGGGAACAGAGTCGGCGCCTCGACGCTCGCGCGCTTCTCCGAACGGTCGAGCGTCCCTCGAGCCGATTGCCACGGCGGTCCGAATGGGGCAAGCATCCTGGCGAGACCCCGCAATCGAACGGCGAGCGCGATGAGCACGGTATCGGTGACCGGCGGGTCCGGCTTCATCGGCGGACACTGCATCCTGCAACTGCTCGCCGCGGGCCACCGCGTGCGAACGACGGTGCGCAATCTCGCGCGCGAGCCAGAGGTGCGCGCGCTGCTGCAAAGAGCCGGCGTGGACGCGGGCGAGTCGCTGTCTTTCGTCGCCGCCGACCTGACGGCGGACGCCGGCTGGGCGCAGGCGGTCGCAGGCTGCGACTATGTCTTGCACGTCGCTTCGCCGTTTCCGGCGGGCGTGCCCAAGCACGAGGACGAGTTGATCATTCCGGCTCGCGAAGGCGCGCTCCGGGTACTGAGAGCCGCGCGCGCGGCCGGGGTAAAGCGAGTTGTGCTCACGTCCTCTTTCGCGGCGATCGGGTACGGCCATGCACCGCAGGCGGCGCCTTTCGACGAGACGACTTGGACCGATCTCGCGGGTGAAGGTGTGCCGGCCTATCCGAAGTCGAAAACCTTGGCCGAGCGCGCGGCCTGGGATTTCATCACGGCTGAAGGCAACGGGCTCGAACTCACCGTCGTCAACCCGGTGGCCGTGTTCGGTCCGGTGCTCGGCCCCGATACGTCGGCTTCGATCGTCGGCATCCAGCGCATGATGAATGGCGCGATGCCCGGACTCCCAAAAATCCGGTTCGGCGTGGTCGACGTGCGCGACGTCGCCGATCTGCACCTTCGCGCCATGACAGACCCGCTTGCCAAGGGCGAACGCTTTCTGGCGGTGTCGGGCGATTTCATGTCGATCCGCGAAATGGCCCTGGCGTTGAAGGCCCGCATGGGCGCCGCGGCCGAGCGCGTGCCGACCCGGGAACTGCCGAACTGGCTCGTTCGCCTCGCCTCGCTCGCCGACCCCACGTTGCAGCAGATCACCACGGAACTCGGAAAAACGAAGAACGGGGTAAGCGACAAGGCCAGACGCCTGCTCGGCTGGGCGCCGCGGTCGCGAGAGGACGCGCTCGTAGCCACGGCGGAGAGCCTCGCGCGGTTGGGGCTGCTGAAGGCGCGCTGAACTGGGCGCGCTCCTTTCCGCCCTTGCGCTCGTCAATCAGGCCACCCCACCGATGAATACCGCTCGCAGGCGGCGATCAACTGGTCCTGCAGGGCGGGATCGCGCGCCTGAGGGTTCGGCGCGCGGCGGCGCATGTGGTAGAAGTATTCGCCGGAGAGGCGAGCCTGTGGGTCGTCGCTGACCGCCAACCAGGCTTGGGTGCGATGGGCCTGGTCCATGTCGCCGGGGGCGCCGGGGCCACCCATGCGGGTGGGCACCCAACCGGGTTCGAGCGCGTTCGACAGCACGCTCTTCCAGCGCCGCGCCGCGAAGAAGGCGAGCAGCGCATCGTGCAGCTTGCTCTCGGCATAGGCGGTCGAACCGTCCCAGCGCCGCCGCTCCCAGGCGAGGTCGTCGAGGTGGGCGTCGGCGTGATGGTGCATGCCGGAGCTCAAATAGACGAGGCGGTCCGGCCGCTCGATCAGCGCGGTCAGGATGTAGGGGGCGAGCACGTTGACCGCGAAGACGTGCGGCAGGCCATCTTCCGTCCGCAAAGGCTGCCGCTCCCGGTAGCCGACGCCGGCGTTGTGGATCACGGCATCGAAGCGGCCGAGCGCGTTGACTTGCTCGGCGACGTTACGGCTGCCACGGACGGTGGAGAGGTCCCCCACCACGATGGCTTCGGCCTCCGGCAGTTCGCGGCGCGCGTCCTCGCGACGCGCCTCGTCTCTCGCGTGAAGCGCGACCCGGTGGCCCTGCTCCGCCAGCAACTGGCCAGCCATCAGCCCAAGCCCTGTCGACGATCCGGAAATGAACACACGCGCCATGATTTGCGTCCTTCGATTTGCGGGGCCGGATGGAACGGAACTTGCTCGGGTGGGCTGAGTCGACGACGTCCATATAAGGAGCGAGCGTCATGTCGGAAGCCCAGAAACGAAGATCCATGATCGTGACCGGAGGCAACAACGGGCTCGGATTTCAATGCGCGCGTTTCATCGGCAGCGAGGATCCCGATGCGATGGCGGTGCTCGCGTGCCGCAATGTCACCGCCGGAATCGTGGCGAAGGCCGCACTGAAGAAGAGGGGGATTGCCGCCGCCGTTCTGCCGCTCGACCTCGCGTCGCTCGCATCGGTCAGGGAGTTCGTGGACCTCTTCCGCGTGAGCCGCTTGCCGCCGCCGGCGGGTCTCGTCTGCAATGCGGGACTGCAGAATGTCGGGACGCCGCAGCGAACCGTCGACGGCTTCGAGACGACGTTCGCCGTCAACCATCTCGGCCATTTCCTGCTCGCCAACCTGCTGCTGCCCGACTTCCTCGAGGACGGCCGCATCACCTTTGTCTCCAGCGGCGCGCACGACCCCGGCGAGAAGTCGGGCATGCCCGCGCCGAGATACGAGACCGCCAAAGAGGTCGCCCACGATTTCGAACCGGGCGGCGCGGCCGGCAGGCGCCGCTACGCGACTTCGAAGCTCTGCAACCTCTATTGCACGTATGAGCTGGCCCGCCGTCTGGAGAGCGCAGCCGACCCGCGGCTTCGTTCGATCCGGGTCAATGCGTTCGATCCCGGGTTGATGCCGGGCACCGGTTTGGCCCGAACCTACCCGGCGCCGATCCGCTTCCTCTGGCACTACATCCTGCCCGCGCTCATCCGGTTTCAGCAGAACGTGCACCGTCCCGACAAGTCCGGCCAACGGCTCGCCAGGTTGGCGACGGACTTCGGCGACAAGGGGACCGGCCGTTACGTCTCCAATGGTCGAACGGCGCGATCGTCCGCGCTGTCCTACGATGCCGGAAAGGCGCGCGAATTATGGGAAGCCAGCGCCGTCATGGCCGGGATCGATCCCGCGATCGAGAACAGGTCGCCCTCGCCGTCCGCGGGGGCCGTGGGTTCCGCGGCATAAGGAGCGGACCTCGGGGCCTGCCACGGATGCAAACCACCTCGGGGCGTGCGAATAGAGGCGCCCACGAGACGTGAGCTCCGACAGCCAATGCAGGCACCCGACCCATCAACTTCGGCAGCCAAAGGCGACGCGGTGCGCGGCGCGGTCCCTGCGACGTTGGCTCATCCGGCAGCCAGGCGCTTCTGGCTCGCCGTCGTCCTGATCGGAATCGGCGCCGGCGTCGGCGCCGCCGCGCTGACGTTCGTTCTCACGACGGTGCAGCATTGGGTCTGGCCCCCGGCGAACGTCGACCTTCTGCAAGCGGCGAGCGGCGCCGGTTTTTGGCGCCACGTCGTCATATTGACCGGCGCCGGAATCGTCACCGGTATCGGGCAGATCTTGCTCGTGAGTCTGCCTGCCGGCAACAGCATCGAGATCACTTCCGCGATCTGGTTTTCAGCCGGCCGGCTGCCGACGCTGCGCACCTTGGGCAGCGCCTTGCTGTCGGTGATCATCGTCGGCATGGGGGCTTCGCTCGGGCGAGAAGGCGCGCCCAAGCAGGCCGGCGCCGTGATCGCCAACGTCGCATGCGACCGTTTCGGCTTGTCGGACGATCAGCGGAAATTGCTGGTCGCGTGCGGCGCCGGCGCGGGAATGGCCGCGGTCTACGATGTCCCGCTGGGCGGCGCGCTGTTCGCAATCGAAGTGTTGCGAGGCGCGTTGGCGCTGCGGTTGGTGCTGCCGGCGCTGACCGCCTCGGTGATCGCGACCATCGTCGGTTGGATCGTTCTTCCCAATGCCCCGACCTATCGTGTCGCCGAGCAAGGTAATTTCGCGTCTCTCATCGTCTGGGCGCTGCTCGCCGGGCCGATCATCGGGGTCGCCTCGGTCGGCTTTGTCAGGATGATAGCGTTTGCGGATCGCAACCGGCCGAAGGGCTGGCGGCGGCTGGTCGCGCCCGTCTTGGCGTTCGCCATGCTCGGGTTGGCCTCGGCGCCCTTCCCTCAATTGCTCGGCAACGGCAAAGATCTCGCCCAGCTCACTTTCGACGCGGCGGCCGGGCCGATGCTGCTACTGGCGCTGCTCATGCTGAAGCCGCTGGCGACGTTCATTTGTTTCGGCAGCGGCGGCCCGGGCGGGTTGTTCACGCCATCGCTGTCGTGCGGCGCTGTCCTCGGCAGCGTCCTCGGATGGGCATGGGGCTGGGTTTGGCCGGGCGCGCCGCCGGGCCTGTTCGCGATCGTCGGCGCCGGCGCAGTGGTCGCGGCCACCACGCAAGGCCCCGTCTCGGCGATCGTCCTGATGATCGAACTGTCGGGGCGCGACCGCACCTTCATCATTCCCATGATCGTCGCGGCCGCCGTCGCGACGCTGGTCGCGCGGACGATCGACCCGCGTTCGATCTACGACGCCCGCCTCACCGACGCGGAGCTCGAGGAGCGGCAGAGGCAGCGCGAGCGGCCGACGAATTGAGAGGGCCTGTCATTCCCGCGAAAGCGGGAATCCAGCGGGCACAGCCTCCGGCGGCTGCTCTGGATTCCCGCTTTCGCGGGAATGACACGGGTACGTCTCCTCCCCTCAAGGGCTCTCCCAGCGACCGCTTCGCGCCGAGCGGAAACAGGCGTCGATCACCCGCATGTTGGCGATGGCGTCCTCGAGGGGGAATTCGAGCGGCGCTTCGCCCAGCACGGCGCGCGAGAAGGCGTCGCCCTGCAGCGTATATTGATCACAGATGGGGAATTCCTCGCTCCGTGCGCCCGAGCCGAAGAGGTCGACGCCGCTATCGATCGTAATTCGAGTCGGCCGGTCGATCGGCGCGTTGAAGGGAACGCCGATTTCGATGCGTCCCTTGTTTCCCGCGATCGTGACGCGCTGATGGCCGGCCAGTTGCGTGCCGGCCGTGAAGGTCAAGTGACGGACCCCCGGGAATTCGATCACGGCGCTCGCCAGCCGGTCGGTGCCGAAGCTCGGATCGACATCCAGCGCGGCGACGACGCGCGAGGGCTCAGCGCCGAAAATGTAGCGCGCGGTCAGGATCGCGTAACAGCCGATATCGTAGAGCCCGCCCCCGCCCGGCGGCTTGTTGCGAATATTCGCAGGATCCTCCAGGCGATATGCGAACAGCGTCTGAATGGCGCCGACTTCGCCGATTCCGCCCGAACGCACGATCTCATGCGCGCGCCGCCATTGCGGATGACAGCGCACCATGAACGCTTCCGCGACGAGCCTGCCCGAACGGTCTCGCGCCGCGATCACTCGCCGCGCCTCGTCGGCGTCGAGCGCTATCGGCTTTTCGCACAGCACATGCTTGCCCGCCGCCAGTGCGCGCTCGGTCCAGGACACGTGCAGCTCATTGGGCAGAGGATTGTAGATCGCATCGATGTCGGGGTCGGCGAGCAACGCCTCATAGGACGCATGAGCCTTGGGGATCCCGAGCCCCGCGGCCGCGGCGCGCGCTCTCTCCGGATCGCGCGAGGCGATCGCGTCGATCCGCGAGACTTCGCCGCGCTGCATCGCGGGTATCACTTTTTCGGTCGCGATTTTGGCGACCCCGAGCACGCCCCATCTGACGACGCCCATCAAATCCCCCCTGTCATTCCACGCGGCATTCAGCCTTTGGGCTGCGGCGATCTCTGGTCGGATTGGCGCGCGATCATCCAGCCCGGATATTCGGGGTTCAACGCGCTGACGCGGTCGAGTTCGGCGATTTCCCCAGCGCTCAGCTCGAGCTTCGTCGAGGCGAGATTGTCGTCGAGCTGCTCGAGCGTCTTGGCCCCGATGATCACGCTCATCACGCCCTTGCGGGCGAGCAGCCAGGCGAGCGCCACGCGAGCGACCGAGGCGTCGTGCGCCTGCGCGATCGGCCGCATCGCGTCTACGATGTCGTACGCGCGCTCCTTGTCGACCGGCGGAAAATCAAACGCGGCGCGGCGCGCGTCGTTGGGCTTACCGCCATCGCGGTTGAATTTGCCCGAGAGAAAGCCGCCCGCCAGCGGGCTCCAGACCATTACGCCCAGACCCTGGTCCTCGACCAGCGGCAGGATTTCGCGCTCGAGGTCGCGACCCGCGATGGTATAGTAGGCCTGCACGGTTTCGAACCGCGCGAAGCCGCGCCGCTCGGAAATCCCAAGAGCCTTCATGATCTGCCAAGCCGCCAGGTTGGAGCAGCCGATGGTGCGCACATAGCCGCGCGAAACGCAGTCGTCGAGCGCGCGCAAGGTTTCCTCCAGCGGCGCCACGGGATCGAAACCATGGATCTGATAGAGATCGACATGATCGACATTCAGCCGCTTCAGGCTGCCGGCGATCTGATCCATGATGTGCCCGCGCGAGAGGCCGACAGCGTTCGGGCCCGGGCCGCTCCGGCCGCGCACCTTGGTGGCGACGATCACATCCTCGCGAGCCACCTTCAGATCGCGCAGCGCCTGCCCCAGCAGAACCTCGGACTGGCCTTCCGAATAGACGTCGGCGGTGTCGATGAAATTCACGCCGGCCTCGAGCGCCCGCGCGACCAGGGCCGTCGCGCCCTGCTGGTCGAGCGTGCCGATCGCGCGCCAGAACCCGGAACCGCCGCCGAAAGTCATGGTTCCGAGGCAAATCTCAGAGACGAACTGGCCTGTTCGGCCAAGAGGGCGATAGCGCATGGCGGGTGGTTTCCAACGGTGCTGAGCAGGAGCCGCCGCGCTCGCGACAGCGCCGCCACCTAAGCGCGGCGAAGCCCGACACGCAAGAGCGGAAGGCGGCTTGGGAATTGTCCAGGGCTAAGGCCCCGACATCAAAAAACTCCACAGTCACCACACCTTCACCACCCGATATCCAGCCGCCCGCGCACGCTCGATCAAGCCGTCCTTGCCTGGCAGATGCAGCGCGCCGACCGCGATGAAGGCGGCGCCCTCGGCGAGCAGGGGCGCGGCGCGCCGCATCATCAGCTCGTTGCGGCCGACCAGCAGGAGCCGCGTGAATTCGGCTTCCGCCGAACGCTCTTCCGCCGTGAGGCCCGGAATGGCGTCGAGGATGGCGATCGCCAGCGCCGGGCGCTTCTGGCTGTACAGGCTGAGCAGCGTGACGTAGGCGTCGTCGTTGAGATCGGGCGCGCGCGCTGCGGCGAGCAGCATCGTCGCGGCGAGCTTGTTCGGGACGCTCGTCAATGTCTGCGTCTGCTCGACGACGGTTTCGAGCCCCACCACCGGCAGGCCATGTCCCCGGCCGAACTTGGCGATGACCTCATCGACCTCCGGCAGGCCCTCGAGCGAGCCCTCCGTTTCGCAGATGGGGAGCGAAGCGGCCACCGCGAGGAACCAGAGCTCGAGGTGATGCGACATCTCCTGAGGGTAGCCGCGCGCGCTCAGAAACGCATCGACGACGCTCGAGTCGTTGGCCGACATCGCGCCGGCGAGAGTGTCCTGCCGGGGTGAGAGCGCGGCTCGTAGCATGCCGGAGGCCAGATCGACCTTCTCTGCCGCGTCCATCGGGCCGCCGAGTTCGGTCGCAACCACTTTGGCGCCGTCGAGATACGCGAGGGCCTCTTTCGCGAGCGCGACCGCCGCAGTGTTGCTCGAATGGATGGTGCCATACACATATGATGGCGCGAGGCCAGGCTTCTCGACCCGCCAGAGCAGGCCTTCGCCGTTCACCAGGTCGTCCGCGTGTGCGACGAGGTCGGGTTTGACGTCGGCGCTGTTGGAGAGATCGCGCCCCTTGCAGGGAGGCGGGGCGGCGGACGCCGGGCCCGTGACGAGGGCGGGAGCCGCCAGCGCGAAGGCGAGCGCCACGAGCCAGAGCAGCGGCAGAGGTAGCAAGGGTTTGCGGCGCATCAGATCATCTCCGCTGGGGGCGCGTGGATTGGCCAGCCCTCATCCGGCCTCCCGCCACTTGGTCCCGCAAGCGCGGGAACAGCGCCGGGGTTGGGGCCTTCACAACTTGCGAAGCGCCACCTGTTCGATCCTATGGCTGGCGCCCTTGATCAGCCGCAGGCTCGCTCGCGGTCGCGTGGGCAGAATATTCTCGCGAAGGTTGACGAGGTTGATGCGTCGCCAGATGTCGCGCCCGGTCGCCTCGGCGGCTGCGTCGTCGAGGTCGGCGAACTTCTTGAAAAAGCTGCGGGGATCGCGAAACGCGGTGTCGCGCAGGCGCATGAAGCGCTCGATGTACCATTTCTCCAGCAGTTCCTCGCTGGCGTCGAGGAAAACCGAGAAATCGAAGAAGTCGGAAACGAACGGAATCTCCTTGCCCTCGCGGGAGAGCCGATTGGGCAGCAAGACGTTGAGCCCCTCGACGATCAGAATGTCCGGCCGGTCTACGATGATCTGCTCGCCCGCCACGACGTCGTAGACCAGATGCGAATAGACCGGCGCCATTACGTTGTGTTCGCCGGCCTTCACCTGGGCAAGAAAGCGTATCAGCGCTGTCCCGTCGTAGCTTTCCGGAAAGCCCTTGCGATCCATCAGCCCGTCGCGGATCAGTTTGGCGTTCGGGTGCAGGAAACCGTCGGTCGTCACCAGCTGCACCTTCGGCGTGTTCGGCCAACGCGTCAGCAGCGCCTGCAGCACGCGGGCCGTCGTCGACTTGCCGACTGCGACCGAACCCGCGACCCCTATGATATAGGGCACCTTGCCGTCGTCGGCGCCGAGAAATCGCTGCGTCGCCTTGAACAGGCCTTGGGTCGCCGCGACGTAGAGCGCGAGCAGGCGCGAAAGCGGAAGATAGATCGCGATGACTTCATCGATCGAAATGGGATCGTGGTTCGACTGGAGCTTGCGAAGATCGTCGATTGTCAGCGTGAGCTCGGTGTCTGCGCGCAGTTTCGCCCACTCGTCGCGGCTGAACCGCCGATAGGGCGAGGCCGTATCGTCATGGGGTGAAGGCGCCAGGTTCAACAAGTCATCCATGTCGCGCCCCCCCCGCTCCGCCGCCCAGCCTATCGACGAGAAGACGTTCGTGAAAGGGCTCATGCGCGGCGCGAAGCCTTTTCTTCCAGGCCGCTCCGCTGTGTGCGCCGTTCGAGTTCCGCTAGCACCTCGGCCAGCGGCACGCCGCGAGCCTGCAGCAGGACGAGCAGATGATAAAGTACGTCCGCCGCCTCGGCGCGAAGGGCGGCATCGTCCTGCGCGACCGCCGCGATGGCCGTCTCGAACGCCTCCTCTCCGAACTTTTTGGCGCAATGCGCCACGCCCTTGTCGAGCAGCGCGCGCGTATAGGATTTTTCGGCGCTCGCCTCGGCGCGTTGCGCGATCAGCCGGGAAAGGTCGTCGAGCGTAAACATTTCATCCATTGTGACAATGCGGTGATCGCATTGTGCCGCTCAAAAGGGCAATTTGTCGAGGGAAGGTCGGGCCGGTTGCGACCCGTCAGGCCCGCGCGGCCGACGCGAGGCGCATTTTTTGGGCTTGTCGGGACGACACGCAGCTAGCGTCCGCGTAGACATCGCTGCCTCCATTCGCTCGATTTATGATTTTTTTCGCAAATGCAGAGTCACAATTGTGGCAAAACGTAGAACACGTCCCAAGTTAAGGATTCCTTCATCATACTAAATTTGTATGAATTCAGGCAATTGGCCTTCTACGCAGTTTATAAACGATAGTTTCTTGATTTTATCTGTCCAGACAGTTCGTTAAATTTGTAATCAAACTACTCACTCATTATTGTCTAATTCTCGCCACATTGCGCCACGTGCTTGTGATCGATAGGCAACAGACTTTCCGGGGATTCTTTTCTATAAGCCAGGGACGTCAGCGGGGCGAACGCGTTTTCCTGCTGTTTGGCCCGTATCTGGAGTTTCCCATGCGAAGAATTTTGCTGAGCGTATTGATGGCGGGCGTCGCGTCGAGCGCCCTTGCCGCTGATTTGCCCACCACCAAGGGGCCGCCGCCCGCGCCATATTTTGCGCCGCCGGCCTTCAGCTGGACCGGGTTCTACATCGGCGTGAACGGCGGTTGGGGATTCACCCAAACGGATAACGACAGCTTCGGCAATCTCAACGGTGGCCTCGCCGGCGGCACGGTCGGCTACAATTACCAGATGGGCCAGTTCGTGATCGGTTACGAAGGCGATGTCGACTGGTCGGATATCCGGGGTACTGACTTCGCGTTTACCCTCCCGGGCGGATTCGGAAGTAACAAGCTGACTTCGGAATTTATGGTGACCGAGCGCGCTCGCCTGGGTTACGCGTGGGATCGGACCTTGTTCTACGTGACGGGCGGCTACGCCGGCATCGACATGAAAGGCTCGTTCAACGACAGCTTCGGGGACTTCGGTTCGCAGACTGTCTGGCATAATGGCGGCATAGTCGGCGCCGGTATCGAATACGCTTTCACAAACAATATCACGTTCAAAGGCGAGTATCTCTTTGCGCCGATGCAATCCAAGACGTACTTCGCGGGAACGCCGGACGTGACCAGCACCGGCCTCGACATTTCGATGTTCCGCGCCGGTCTGAACTACAAGTTCTGAGTCTTTCGGCTTTGACATTTACAAACCCGGCGGATTCTCCGCCGGGTTTTTTTGCGTCGGCTCGCCGCCTCCAACCCCTCGTCGCGTCGTCAGCCTTCGAATGGCCTGATGTTCGATCCCATCTGCTCGAAGAAAATTCCGAGCGCGCGGAAGCGCTGCTTGTAAAGTTGCGGAATTGCCGCGGCCTTGACCCCATCGGGGAGCGACTGCCGCGTCAACGCCGCGAAGCGTCGTCGGGGATGATCCTGCCGCCGCCCGCGAGCGCGTCGAGAATATTCGACGATCACGCTGCTATCGCACGGCGCCCGGCCGTCTTCGAGGACCAGCGCAGGAAATCTTGCCGCGGGGATTTTGGCGCCGCGACAGCTCATCCGCGGGATGGTTGGCATCGGCTGCGACGACGTCGACGCGGTCGGAGAGTTCGAGGACGGCGACCGCGATCACGAGCCTTGTCCGAAAGGCGAGGTAGGCGAAGATCGCAATATCAGCATGGTCGCTTCACCCCGGCAGGCTCCGGTCGCGACGGCTGCGATGTTGCCCGAACCGCTCCGGCCCCCATATAAGTCGGAAGATTTCCCATCCGTCCGGGCGGATTGGCGGTCGTCCGACCATACGCTTGGAATGCGAGGCCCCCTTGTTGCTGCACCCGTCCTCTCGCGAAAGGCTCGTCATCATCGGCGCCGGTCCCGCTGGCTACACCGCCGCGATCTACGCGGCGCGAGCGATGCTGCGCCCGCTGTTGCTGGCCGGATTCCAGCCCGGCGGGCAGTTGATGATCACTTCCGATGTCGAGAACTATCCCGGCTTCGCCTCCGCGATCGAAGGGCCGTGGTTGATGGAACAGATGCGCGCCCAGGCGCAACATGTCGGCGCGCGGGTCGAGGACGAGCACGTTGTCACGCTCGATCTGGCCGTGCGCCCCTTTCGGATTCATTGCGACAGCGGACGCAGCTTGACGGCCGAGGCGGTCATCCTCGCGACCGGCGCCAAGGCCAAGTGGCTGGGACTGCGGAGCGAAGA
>JBAQGU010000077.1:0-2628 GCA_049287975.1 Roseiarcus sp. | reverse complement strand
AAATGACGCTTTCGCACAGATTTTGGGGGCACGAGGCGAAGCCCGTCAGCTTCATCGTCACGGTCATTCCGCCGGGCGCCGCGTAGCGGAAAAACCTCCGTCTCACCAGACCCGGGCGCGCCAAACTCCTGTGTACGAAGGGGCGATACCCATTGCGGCGCCCCACGCGCCCGCAGGATAGTCTCCGCCGATCGATTCGCCCGTACAGAAGGACCCGCCGCCGAATGCCCGAGAGAGCCGCCTCGAAGCCCGCGCCCGCCCCAGGCAGATCGAAACGCGGAGCCAAAGCCAAGGCGGTGCTGGATCGAAAATCGTCGCCCGGCTGGCTGACCAGCGACGAGGACGAGATCTCGCTGCGGCGCTGGCGCGGCCGAACCGAGGGGATCGAGGTCGTCGCGCTGGAGCCGCAATTGGGCTTCTTCGGGGCATTTCGCGCACGCTCCGCGAGCGGGGGCCAATACGAGGTCGAAATCCGCAGCCTCGAGGAGCGGATCAATTCCTGCGGCTGCATCGATCATCGCGTCAACGCGTTGGGAACCTGCAAGCACATCGAGGGCGTGCTGGCGGCGGTCTCCGAGGACAAGGCGCACGCGTTCCAGGCCGCCGCCGAGGAAGGCTCTGCGCGCGTCGAAATATTCCTGGATCGCCGGGACGCGGCCGTCCCGAGCGTCGGATGGCCCGCCGACTCGCAGGCCGCAGCCGTCGCGCGCGAATGGCTCGCGCCATGGCTGCTCGACGAGGACGTCCTGAATCCGGACCCGGAGAGCGTCGCCGCGCTGCTCGCGGCTTTCCCGGAAGCACCGCCCGAAGTCCACGCTGCGATGCGCGTCTCCCGACACTTCGGCCCGTGGCTCGCGCGAACGAGTGGCGAGCGTTCGCGTAAAGCGGCGCGCGCCGAGTTCGAGGCCGAGGTCGCGGCCGGCCGCGCGGAGATCGACGTGCTGAAATTTCCGCTGCTGCCTTATCAGCGGCTCGGCGCGCTGCATCTGGCGTTCGGCGAGCGCGCGCTGCTGGCCGACGACATGGGGCTCGGCAAGACGATCCAGGCGATCGCCGCCTGCGAATTGCTGGCGCGCCGCAAGGGCGTCGAGCGCGTGCTGATCGTCTGCCCCGCCTCGCTCAAGACCGAATGGGAGGAGCAGATCGCCCGCTTCAACGCGCGGTCGATCGGGCTCGTGTTCGGCCCGCGCGGGGAGCGGCTCGCCACCTACCGCGCGCCCGCCTTCTTCACGATCGTCAATTACGAGCAGGTGCTGATCGACGCCGACGACATCAACGCGATCCTGAAGCCTGACATCGTCGTGCTCGACGAGGCGCAGCGGATCAAGAACTGGCAGACCAAGACCGCGCGCAAGGTCAAGAGCCTGCGGGCGCCGCACGCCTTCGTGCTGACCGGCACGCCGATCGAGAACCGCATCGACGAGCTCTATTCCATCGTGCAATATCTCGATCCGGAACTGCTCGGCCCGCTGTTTCGCTTCAACCGCGACTTCTATCAACTCGACGAGCGCGGCCGCCCGACCGACTACAAGAACCTCGGCCAGTTGCGCGAGCGCGTGCGTCCGCTGATGCTGCGGCGGCGCAAGCAGGACGTCGAGACCGAGCTGCCGGGCCGCACCGTCAAGACATTCTTCGTCGCGATGGCCGAGGAGCAGAAACTTCGCTACGAGGACTATCACGCCCCTGCGGCGCGCCTCATCGCGCAGGCGCAACATCGCCCGCTCACGCAAGCCGAGTTCGAGCGTCTGCAGCAATTGCTCGCCTGCATGCGCATGGTCTGCGACACGCCGGCGATTCTCGATCCAACCTGTCGCGTCTGCCCGAAGCTCGAGGAGCTCGAGGGCATTTTGGCCGACCTCCTGGAGGAGCCGGACCGCAAGGTGATCGTCTTTTCTGAATGGGAGCGCATGTTGACGATGGTGCGCGAGCTCGCCGCTGAAATGGGCGTCGAGGCGGCTTGGCATTCCGGGTCAGTGCCGCAGAACCGGCGGCGAGCGGAGATCAACCGCTTCAAGCACGATCCCGCCTGCCGGTTGTTTCTTTCGACCGACAGCGGCAGCGTCGGCCTCAATCTGCAGGTCGCGAGCGCCGTGATCAACATCGATCTGCCCTGGAACCCGGCGAAGCTGGAACAGCGGATCGCGCGCGCGTGGCGCAAGAACCAGACGCGTTCGGTCTCGGTCATCAATCTCGTCGCCGAGGGCACGATCGAGCATTCGATCCTGCACCTGATCGGCCAGAAACAGGCGCTCGCGGACGGAATCATAGACGGCGAGGGCGATCTCGACGCTCTGAAGATGCCCTCCGGCCGCGGCGCCTTCATCGAGCGCATGCAGGCGATTATGGAGATGCCGGCCGCGCCGGCGCGAATGGTCTCCGCAACCGAGGAATTCATCGCCGATCTCCTCGCTCGCCACGGCGACAAACTTTCGCTGGTCGAGGCGCGCCAGATCGGCGAGGGGCTTCCACGCCTGCTCGCCGTGCTCGACGTCGGCGCCGAGGTTCTGGCCGAGGAGCGGAAGCGCCCGGTCAGCGGACTGACCGTCGAATTCATCGATTGGGCCGCCTGGTCCGCGATGCAGCGGCTGGTCGAGGCGGGCCTGCTGCATTTCGCCCACGAGGCGCGCG
>JBAQGU010000076.1:0-4278 GCA_049287975.1 Roseiarcus sp. | reverse complement strand
CTTTTGGGGCGATGACCGTCGTCGACTTCCTTCTGAACGCCGGCGTTCTCACCTCACCCAAAACGACTCGATTCCTGAGCGCCAGGACGAGATGCAATCCAACCGGAGTTCCCTGTCCGAAATGCCTTATGGTTCCGATGGATTTCGGCTGCGCGATGCGTCGAACACGATCTGGTCGTATCGCCAAAGGCGCTCGAAGAAATTCAAGGCCCGGCGTTCGCCTTCGCGGCCTTGCATTGCAATTCGCATGATCGCGGCCACGGTTCGATCGCCATCGATGGCGGAGAGCAGCCGGTCCTCGAAAGAATCGACGGTGAGGATGAGATCGGTGAATGTATGCGACTTGTTGATCAGTACGGCTACGCTACCAGGGGGCAGACGCTCCCGGACGCTTATCGTCCAGGGCAGCCGCATCGGAACATAATCGCGCCAAATGGTCCCGGCGAACGTGATCGGCTGGCCCTCGTCGGAGCGATCGTCTCTGTACGCGATGAAATTGTGCGAGACCATGGTTCCGCGAAAAAGCTCGGCGGCGGCGTGCTGCGCCCGCGAGGGCAGCGAGGCGAGCCGCGCGGCGTGCGGACTCTTCGGCAGGGCGCCGCATTGGGGCAGATAAGGCGCCTGCTCGACCCAGCGACCAAACGACATGCCGCACCGATCGAGCCAGGCATACATTTCCGGGACGGAATAGGCCCGATCCTGGGGATGAAGGAGCGCATCCGCCATCGCTTCGGGCCGCCGGAAATCGTTGGCGCGCCGCAGCACGTTCGCGATAGGATGGTCCTTTGGCAGCGCGTCGAGCGTGGCGGCGAGACTTCGCAGGTCCGACGCCGATGGGTGGATCTCGAGCAGCCGGCAGTACTCCTGCATCATATAGATTCCGGCCCGGCCATAGCGTGCGTAGACCATCACGCGCATCGCGCCGTCCGGTCGCAGAACGCTGCGAAGCGCGCGAAGACCTCGGTCTGGATCAGCCAGGTGGTGCAGCACTCCGGTGCAAACCACCAAGTCGAAAGTGCGACCCAGCTCGGCGACGCTCTCAATCGGAAGTGTATGCAATTCTAGATTTTGCAGATTGTATTTGCGCTGAAGATCGCGGGTGTGACGCAAACTCGTGTCGCTGACGTCGATCGCCGTAATTTGCGCTCCAGGCTCGCGGAGCGCATATCTGGCCGCCTGCGAGGTTCCACAGCCTGCGACCAGGATCTCCTGGTTCTCACGTGGTCGTTGGTCTGGCCATATCAGGTGGAACTCGGCTCGGCGACGGAGCGGATTCTTGTAGAGGTCGATATGCTCGTCCAAATTGGTGAGCGGCGCCGGATAGGGCATCCTCTCGTAAAAGTCGCGGACTTCCTCGCTGCGGTTCACTCCAACACTCCTGCGAACCCTCGGCGGACGCGCAATCCGCCGAGAGCATCTGTCGCAATCAACAAGCTACCGCAAGAGCCGTCGCTCGGCGTCCGGCTGATCCCGCTCGCGGCTCGAGCTCAGGCATGGCCGCCGTGGGTCGACACCATCGCCAGCACCGCGTCCAGGTTGAACGAAGCCGGTTTCTGACGCGGCGGGTATTTGACAAAGTTCTCGATCTCCGCCGCCACCGTCGCCTGCATGAGGTAAAGCTGAGGCACGTGATCGACCATCCAATCAAAGTAAGTGTTCGAGTTGAAATCGGCGCGTTCGAACGGGTCGCGGCGCAGGTTGAAGATCAGTGGCAGCCTCAGCTTGACCAAGGGCTCCGCCCATTGCATCATCCTGGTCGCGCGTTGCACTGCCAGGTTGAACTTATAGTCGCCGACGCGAACCGCCATCACTTCGCCGTCGTCGCTGAAGTACATTATGGCGTTTCTCGGGCTCTCCTTCGCCGCGCCGGTCACGTAGGGAATCATATTGTAGCCGTCGAGATGAACCTTGTAGGTCTTGCCGCCGACGGCATGGCCATTGAGCAGCTTCTGAGCGATGTCCGGATCGCCTGCGGCGGCGAGCAAGGTCGGGAACATGTCGATGTGAGAGCCGATGCCGTTGAAGACCGTACCCGGCTTGATCTTGCCCGGCCAGCGCAGGAACGCCGGAACGCGCCAGGCGCCCTCCCAGTTGGTGTCTTTCTGGGCGCGGAACGGCGTATTTGCGCCATCCGGCCAAGTGTCGTTCTCGGGGCCGTTGTCGGTTGAATACATGACGATGGTGTTGTCGGCGATGCCCAGCTCGTCGAGTTTCTCGAGCAACTCGCCGACCTGCTCGTCATGCGTAACCATCCGATCGCTGTAGTCGTCCTGCCCGCTCTTGCCGCGGTTCTTGTCGGCGAGGTGGGTCCTGAAATGCATGGCGGTCGAATTGTACCAGAGGAAGAACGGCTGCTCCGCCTTGGCCTGTTTCTCCATCCAGGCCAGCGCGCCCGCCGTGATCTCCTCATCGATGGTTTCCATGCGCTTCTTCGTCAGCGGGCCGGTGTCCTTGATCGTCTGACCACCCTTGCCGTCGGCCAAGCAGTGGAGCACGCCACGCGGCCCAAATCTCTTCTTGAATGCCGGATCCTTGGGGTAGTCCCGCAATTCCGGCTCTTCCTCGGCGTTGAGGTGATAGAGATTGCCGAAAAATTCGTCGAACCCGTGCACGGTTGGTAGATATTCGTCGCGGTCACCGAGATGGTTCTTGCCGAACTGACCAGTTGCGTAGCCGAGCGGCTTGAGCATTTCCGCGATGGTCGGATCCTCCGCGTGCAATCCCACCGTGGCGCCGGGCATGCCGACTTTCGTCAGGCCGGTGCGGATCGGGTTCTGACCGGTGATGAAGCTCGCTCGCCCGGCGGTGCAGCTCTGCTGGCCGTACCAATCGGTGAAGGTCGCACCTTCCGCCCCGATGCGGTCGATGTTGGGGGTATGGTAGCCCATCATGCCCATGCTGTAGCGACTAACGTTCCAGTACCCGATATCGTCTCCCCATATGATGAGGATATTTGGCTTGTCTGACTTTGGCATACGACGCTCCTTTTGGTTGAACTGATCGTTCTGAATACCTCGTCGAGTCTACGTTTCCTCCTCCCGATCCGCTATACGAGCCGCAACAGCACGGTGAAGAAAGCGAATATTCCAATAAAGGCAAGGACGATCGCCACCGCGAGCAACGGCGTTTGCTTCCCCTCTCGAGTCGCTCCCGCGATCACCGCGAAGTTACCGCTCCAGAGATATCGAAGTCCCCAGTGGTATTCCCAAATCGAGATCACCAGGGCCATGATCCCGCACAGGATCAGCGAAAGGCCGAGGTAGCGCGGCGCGTGGGGAAAATACGCGGGAGCGACACCCGGCATGTCTTGGAAGCGCGCGAAAAACTGCACGATCGTAAAGCCGAAGCCGATCAACGCCGTCGCCGTGCGAACCCACGACATCATCGTGCGCTCGACGCTGAGCCGCGTGCGCAGCCAAGCGAAATGATCGGAAGCCGTCGACTTCACTTCGAACCGGTTGGGTATCGAGTCGATGCTTGAACTTGCCATACTCATAGCCTCCGTGTTTCGGCGACCCATTCGCCGAGCGTGGGCGCGTCAGCTTCGTTTCCCTCTGGCGCTCAAACAACGCGTCGTCGGATTTCATCAAACGCGCTTTGCCGCGCGTCGATAGAGGGCGAACCGCGTGATTGGGCCGCGCAAAAGTAGATACGGAATAAACGCGAGCACCATTGCCACAATGGCGGCCTCCGCGGGATAGAATGTCTTGAGCACGATGAGTTGATAGATCGTGTCCATGACCAAGCCTAGCAAAAGAACGCGCTCTGTTGATATCACACCTTCCTCCAGGCGGCCAACCAGGCGTGACGACCTGGTGACTAGCGCCCAAAAGTAGGGTGTGCGACCCATTCTCGCATCCGCGATGCCATCGTGCAGCGCCGCGAGGCCGGCCATGACCGGCTGGAGGATGAATCGGAAGCGAAAGAGATGGCTCGGACGCTCGAGCAGGTCATGCCAGACGCGGTCGCGAACCTCTGCCGAGAAGCCGTATGTCACCGCGCCGGCGACGAGGAACGCGATTATCAGCCCGACAACCAAGCCAGCCATGAAAACCTTGGAATTCGATGCGGTTTCGCTCATCGCGTTGAGTTACCTCCGGGCGCCGTCGTTGTCGATAGGAGCGGCGGTCATGCCGTTCGAAGGGACGGCGCCGCCTAGGATGGCGAGCACGACGACGGCGAGAAGGATTTTTGAGCTTCATAATCATGAGACCCCCCTACACTTCTCTTATAGTCGGCTTGGCTATGGCGTCACTTTATTACAGCTTGCCGCGGAGG
>JBAQGU010000075.1:0-2512 GCA_049287975.1 Roseiarcus sp. | reverse complement strand
TGGTTGGACGACGTGGAGGCCGGGACAAGCCCGGCCATGACGTCGCAACAATTGAGGCGGTCTCTCATCGTTCTATTGCAAATTATGCAATAAACAATGGCGCTCGTGGCGGCTACTCCCGGCCGCGTCCAATGGCTATCTCGTGAGGCACGGAGCCGCGCCGCATCGCGCAGCGCCACAATCGAGGACATCAGCCATGCACAAGATAAATCAGATCAAAGGCTTGCATCACGTCACTTCGCTGGCCGCGGAAGCCCGGACCAACAATGCGTTCTTCACCAAGGCGCTGGGCCTGCGCCGCGTGAAAAAGACAGTGAACTTCGACGCTCCCGACGTCTATCATCTCTACTATGGCGACGAGGTCGGAACGCCCGGCTCGGTGATGACCTATTTCCCGTTCCCAAATATCGCTCGCGCGCGCCCCGGCACGGGCGAGGTCGGCGAAACCGTTTTCTCCGTGCCCAAGGGCTCGCTGCCGTTCTGGATGGAACGGTTCGCCGCGCACGACATCGACGGCTTGAAGGGGGACGAAGCCTTCGGCGAGAAGCGCCTGCATTTCGCCGGTCCCGATGGCGATGGCTTTGCGCTGGTCGAGGTCGAGAGCGACCGACGCCTGCCCTGGACCCACGGCGGCGTCGACGCTGAGCACGCCATCCGCGGCTTCCACTCCGCATCGCTTCGCCTGAGGGACGACGGCGCCACCGCGGAACTGCTGGGGTTCATGGGTTACGAGGAAGTCGACAAGGCGGACGGCGTCAGACGCTTCGGCATGCCGGGGGGCAACGGCGCAGATTTCATCGATGTCGAGACGCTGCCGAACATCGCCGCGGCCGTGCAGGGCGCGGGCTCGGTGCATCACATCGCCTTCGCCGTGGAAGACCGCGCCCGGCAGCTCGAAGTGCGCAAGGCGCTGTCGGACACGGGCTACCACGTCACGCCGGTGATCGATCGCGACTATTTCTGGGCAATCTATTTCCGCACGCCCGGCGGAGTGCTGTTCGAGGTCGCGACCAACGAGCCGGGATTCGATCGCGACGAGGATACGGCCCATCTCGGCGAGGCGCTGAAACTGCCGAAACAGCACGCGCACTTGCGCGAGCAACTGGAGCAGCGGCTCCAACCGATCACGGATTGAAGGGAGCCGGGCGATGAGCATCGACGCTTATAAATTTCGAGGGAAGACGGCGGCGGATCCGGGCGCGCCGCTGGTCTTCGCCTTTCACGGCACGGGAGGCGACGAAAACCAGTTCTTCGCCCTGGCTGAGCAGACCTGGCCTCGCGCGGGCGTCATATCGCCGCGCGGCGACGTTTCCGAATACGGCGCCGCGCGCTTCTTTCGGCGCAAGGCCGAGGGCGTCTACGACTTCGAAGACTTGGAAACCCGACGCCGAGCGATGGCGGAGTTCGTGCGCTCCCACAAGCAGCGCGCCAAGCCGAGCCGGACGATCGGCCTCGGCTATTCCAACGGCGCCAACATTCTCGCGGCGGTCGCTTCCGTCGACGCGGAACTGTTTGACGAAATCATATTGATGCATCCGCTCGTGCCTTGGTCTCCTGAGGACAATCCCGATCTGGCGCGGTTGCGGGTGCTGATCACGGCGGGTCGGCGAGACCCGATATGTCCGCCGTCGTTGACGGAGAAGTTGGCCGACTATTTTGCGCGGCAAGGCTCGAAGGTGACGCTGGAATGGCATGACGGCGGCCATGAATTGCGGCCGAGCGAGTTGGCTGCACTCGAACGGTTCGTCGGGGCAGGCGCACCTGTGCGTAAATTAACGTGATCGCGATGGAGGTTTGCCTTCGTTGACGGGCGCACTCGCATGTGTATAATGCGCACGATGAAGAGCGCGGATATCATACGCGAGCTCTTGGATGCCGGTTGGACCCTGGATCGAGTCCGCGGCTCGCACCACATCTTCAAGCATCCGACGCGCCCGGGTTCCATCGTCGTGCCGCATCTGAAAAAGGATCTCGGCGTGGGCTTGATCGCGGCGATCCGAAAGCAGGCCGGGCTCTAGGAGAAACGCATGCGTTACCCCATCGCCATCGAACCCGGCACGCCGACGAGCGCATTCGGCGTCGTCGTGCCGGATTTGCCGGGATGCTTCTCGGCCGGGGACACATTGGACGAAGCTTTGGCCGCGGTCGAAGAGGCTGCCGCGGCCTGGATCGACGCCGCGCTAGACGCGGGCGAGGCGATCCCCGCGCCCTCCAGCCTCGACGCCCTACGCGAAAATCCGGACTTTCGCGGCTGGGTGTTCGGCGTGACGACCCTCAGCCCGGCTTTGCTCGACGATTCGATCGAGCGCGTCAACATTTCGCTTCCGCGTCGTGTCTTGCGTCGCCTCGACGCCCAGGCCCGCGCCGCAGGACAGAGCCGCTCCGGTTTCATCGCGGATCTGACGCTGAGATCGCGCGGGTGAGGCGCGAGCCGAAGGGATCCGGCCGCCGCGCCCAGCATCCAGCCGTGATCGGCAAAGCCGCCACCGCCCGGCGCCGTCGGGCGCCGGCT
>JBAQGU010000074.1:0-2305 GCA_049287975.1 Roseiarcus sp. | reverse complement strand
GCCTGATGCAGCGCCGCCGCCGCCGCGTTGCCCGCGGGCAGCACGAACGAACGCAGCGGCGCCAGATGCGCGTTCAGCGCGTCGATTTCGTGTTCCAGATTCTCGACCTGTGCAGGCGCGACGCGCAGCGCCTCCCGGGCGGTCTCGCCGTCGCCCGGGGGCGGAACGCAGAGGTCCGCGCCGAGATCGAACAGGTCGTTCTGCGTCCTCGCCAAGGTCGCGTCGATGCGAGCGAGGTCGGGATCGCCCGTGCTCGTCGCGAGGCGCGCGAGGCCGATGAGGCAATTGAGCTCGTCGACTTCGCCATACGCCGAGACGCGCGCGTCGAACTTCTGGCGACGCTGGCCATCGCCGAGGCCTGTCGTGCCGTCGTCGCCGGTGCGTGTGTAGATGCGGTTGAGCCGAACCATCAGTGCCGCCGGAAATAGAGCACGATGACGATCGCCACGATCGCCAGGAACTGCAGGCCGACGCGCCAGCGCATGAAAGTCTGCGACCGGTTGGGGGCGCCCGGCCCCTGCCGAAGCATGTTCACCAGCCCGAGGACCAGGACCACCGCGACGGCGAGGACCGTGATCAGGACGACGGCGTCGGAAAAGCTGTGCATGAGACACGACGTCCGAGAGAGCGAACGGCGATTATAGAGGCGGGCGCCGGTTTGGCAAAACGGGCCGCGCCGGCGCCCCTCTTGCGAGGCGGGTTGGCGTTTCCCTCCGCAACGCAAATCGCAATATTGTCCAGAAAATGACAGGGTTTGCCATTGACCGGCCCAAGTTCACGGCCGTTTTAATGCTTTGTTAGCCATCATGAGCTATTTGACGATGGACAGACCCGATAGCCGTCCCAGAGATCGGGATATCAAAAGGGACCCCCAAAGCCCGGCGATTGAACCGGCGCGATATCCAGAACTGTCGCGCCTTACTGTCGACGCTCTCGCCGTGTGGTTGCTAGCTCTTGTTTTTGGCGCGGCCTTCTGGGCGCTGCTGTTCCATATCTCCATCCCCCTGATAGTGCGCTTCGTATAGCGCCACCGCCGTCGAAAACCGGCTCGTTTTTGAACCGCCCGCTCGGCTTCTCCGTCCTGCGTACACATCCGCCGGCCCGAGCCGGGGATCGCGTAAAAAGCTGACCGAAACAGTTTTTCAGGCGTCCCCCCGGGGAATATCCGCCGCAGTTCTCGCGTCGAGTCCATCGACATTTGCCCTTGTTGGCCGTGTAGAAGGTCAGCGCGCCCTACGCCGCTTCGGACCGAACCGTCAGCCGAAGAATTTAAATTGGGGAAAAGTGATGTGTCGTCATTCAGCCCCATTCCACTCCGGGGCAGAAGCCGCCAAATTGATCGCAAAACCGATATGATCCTTGTCATCCAGCACAGCCCCTGCCTGTGCTTCTTCGGGGCATACTAATCACGTGAGTCGTTCAAAATGGGGGTGACTCAGAAACGTCAATGTCATGCCCGCGAAAGCGGGCATCTAGACTCTTGGCCGCGCGTGCCGGGGCTCTGGATTCCCGCTTTCGCGGGAATGACACAACGTTGAAGGACCTCATTCTGAACGACGCGCTCGACTAGACCTATTTGACTACCCGACAGAGCGAATATCCTTCCGACACGAGTGGATACCCGAATGGACGTCCAACGCTTGGCAACTGAACAGGCTCGCTATCCCGAATTGAAGCGCATGAGCGCCGGCGCGCTCGCTGTTTGGGTCTTAGCCTTTGTTTTTGGCGCGGCATTCTGGATTTTGCTGTTTCGTATCAGCACCCCCTGACAGAGCGCTTCGTATAGCGAGGGCGTCGCGAAAATCCTAGTCGCACGAGTCGTGGAAAATGAGGGAATGACTCAGAAACGTCAGTGTCATGCCCGCGAAAAGCGGGCATCCAGACTTGGCCACACGTGCCGGGGCCCTGGGTTCCCGCTTACGCGGGAATGACACAACGTTAAAGAACCTCATTTTGACCGACGCACGCACCAACCATGTTTGGCCAACGCAGTGCGCCTCCTTTTTCGGGCGCCGACCAGCGGAGCGCGCGAACTCAGCGCATGCCTCTGAAAACAATCCATTTGCGACCAAAATCCGATCGCGCTTCAGGACGTCGATCGGGGCGCGGTCAGGCTGGCTTCCCCCTCAATCGTGCCGGAGCAGCCGCTCCAGATAATCCCGCTCGTCCGTCGGACGGTTGGGATCGGAGAGGCGGCGGCGGAGCTCTTGCAGCACGCGGCGCGCGCGCTCGGTGGCGGCCTGGCCTTCGTGCAGTTGACCCTGGCTCGCGCCGCGCTGGCCGGTGGGGCCCCGTCCCAGCGGAT
>JBAQGU010000073.1:0-2823 GCA_049287975.1 Roseiarcus sp. | reverse complement strand
GGCCAGGGGGCGTTGCTTTATCACCGCGAATGGGAGCGGCACCCCTTTCTCACACTGGCCGACAATGTCCGGACGGGAGACGATTTCGCCAGGTTCTATCTGCAACATCGCTTGGGCATTACGCTATTCGGGCTTCACGGATCTTTCATCGCCGTTCGCAACGACGTCCAGAAGGCGACCGGCGGTTTCGATTTTGGTCCGCGCGGCGACATTACAGAGGACGCATTCTGGGCTATAAAGGCGATGCAGGACGGCCAGCGTTGCGCGTGGATCGATGGTTACTTGGAAGAACAGTCTTGCCTGTCTGTCCTTGATTTTCTGCGCCAGCGGCGACGTTGGTTTCACGGACTGGTGAAAACGGTTCTATACGCCCCGGTCAAGGTGCGTTGGCGCTTGGGCCTGGGGTTGAATACGATGCTTTGGGCGCTGGCGCCGTTCGCCATGGTCTACACGGTCTTTACGCTCATTCATAATGTCGAAATCCCGCCCCTCGTGCGGGTGCTAGGGAGCTATTCGTTCGCTACATACGCCCTGTGGTACGTTACGGGACTGAAAGCGAATATGGACGAACACGGCATCAAAAACCGCTGGAAACGCGCGCAGCTCGTACTTTTACAGATACTTCTCGTACCAGTATTTTGTGTCTTGGAGGGGCTGGGCGTGGCGTGGGGGATGGTCACTCACGCGAAGGGATTTGAGGTAGTGAATAAATAGTCTGCGGTGCTTCCCGGCACTTTTTCGAAGGTCGCAGTCTCGAAACGCCTCGACGGTCTCAGGATGGCGGGCAGCCACGCCGCCGCTTGATGCGCCGGACGTTGGCCACGGTCAGCGTGTAGTGACCCGTCGAGTATCTTCCAGAGCCGACGAATCACCCGCTCCGGCGCTTCGAGATCGATTCGCGTCGACGGTCAACGCGGTAAAAGACGCGAGGAGGCGGACGAGGGTCCGCGCAAATCAACTATCCCGAGGAATGTTCCACGGATTGTCCAGATGCTCCGACTCATGGTTCGAAGGGTGTTCCTTCGCATGCTTCGACGAATCTCGAAGGATCATCGCGAGAACAAGCAGCCAAGCTGCGAGGGGCAAGAGATAGCCGATCATTTCCTATCCATCCTCATTGAAAGTTCGAGCCGGCGCGGCTCGCTGCGATGCAAAAGGCCGCCAACTCCTCGAGTCACGCGAACCCGGTCGGCGTTCCCGCGCTGAGGTTGATCAGCATGTATGCGGAACTGTCGTTCTTTAGCGACATCTTGAAGCATGGCGGACGCCAACGTTGCCGCTCGCTTGAGCATGTGAGGACCTCCCAGTGAATCGATCCGTGTTCGAAGGCTGCCGAAGGAGACCTCGGCTATCGCCAACGCTGCTTCGCGACCTCCACTTTGCTCCCGCTAGCACACGGTACATGGGGGCGTGTTTTCGGTTTCATGAATTTTTCGCAAGAAAACGCCGGCAAATCGCGGTTCCATGCCGGCGAGCCCGACTGGGGTGTTTCCAACTGCGGCTCAGTCTGGTTGCTTCGCAGTCGCTGGCAAAGACGGCCCGCACCGTCGCCTCAGTATGTGGCATCGCCTCGGAGAGCCGACGGACAGCGCAACGAGGTTCGGTCGCCCTCTCTGATCGCCCACAGGCGCTCCGGGCCGACATGAAGCGGCTCCCAATCCAGCGAGCAAAAGGGAATGGCGGCGTCGGTCGCCAAATCCCAGAGGAACCAACCGTCTATCGTCCTCACGAGCGTCTTGTCCGCTCGCCGCACGGCGTCGCTCGATGGTATCTGCAATAGCCCGGGCGGGAGGTGACGACCTTTGGACAAGATCGCGAATCGCCGGTCTCGACGTCGATCAGTTGCAGTCCGCAACCGTAACCTTCATTGACGGCCACGAAGCGATGTCGGCTTCCGATGATGGTGGTCACCGGATCGCAAATGAAACCCTGATGAATTCGGCGGGGTTCGTCGAGCCTCAATTCCGGCTGCGCGAAATCTCCGGGGTGCAGCGAATACGCGACCGCGAAACCGAGATGACCGACGACGACGTGAAAGCCGCCACCGCTCCCAGGCCGGCTTACGCATCTGGCGGATTGCGCTCATAGGTGAACAGGGCAGAGGCTCCGAGCCCTCATGGAATAATCGGGTGGTTCGCGACAGCGGCGGCTCTTCGCATCGCACACGCCGATTGAATGCACCGTCCACCGTGATCCGCATGGCTACGCCGGCGGGACGGGACCACCAACCAGACGATTGCGGAGAGCCGCATCGGGATCTACGAAAAACAGACGAAAGACCTCCTGCTCGCCGAGCACGTCTCCAAGGCAAGTGAACGCGGAATATGGGAGCAGGATCAGGAACATGATCAAGCTGACGGCAAACCCCTGATAGAATGTGGGGCCGACGACGTGCGCCAACGAATCGGCCAAAGCCCTCCCATGGATCAGGCCCACGAGCAGCTCCTCCAACGTCGTGAGGATGAGCAAGAGGAGCAGGAACATCAAGGCATGATAGAGCGTCGGCCAGATCAGCGGCTTATTCCGGAATCGTTTGCCGATCTGTAGCATGCGTCCCATCAGCATGAACTTGGCGAGGAGTAGAGCCTTCACCACCGCGATGCCCCAGATCGAATAGGGGATACCCGCATCCCGCAAAACCGCGCTCTTGAACAAGACCACCGCGCCGAGACAAATGTAGAGGTAGGCGGAAAGAGCGAGGAGCGCCTTGAATTCCTCGACGGCCTTTTCGGCCGCCTTGCCTAAAGCGTGTTCGCTCATGGTGACTCCCACCGCAACGGCGTCGGCGCATCGCTTTCATTCAACTGCATAGTAGCACCTGAC
>JBAQGU010000072.1:0-2300 GCA_049287975.1 Roseiarcus sp. | reverse complement strand
GCGCGCTCACGGAGTTCACGCTGAAGGGAGTTGGACCCGCCGATCCGCAATGGAATGACAAGATGGATCGTGGCGAGGCGACCGTTGTCTTCACCGTGCAACCGGTCGGCTGGGTGGGCGACTGGCACGAGAACCCGGCCCCGCAATGGATTATCGTGTTGTCGGGCCGTTGGTGGATCGAGAGCATGGATGGCGCGCGCATCGAACAGGGCCCCGGCGACTTCTCCTTTGGCGAGGATCAGGGCTGCGTCGAGACTGATGGCAAGAAGGGTCACAAGTCCGGCACGATCGGCGACCAGCCGTGCTGCCTGATGACCGTCCAGATGCACGTCGACCCTCAGCGCAAGCCATGTCATCTCAAGTGATGTTCCAGGCGATCGCTGGTTTCCGCTTAGTCACGGCCGATCTTGAGCGGTTGACCTCCTTCTACCGGGCGATAGGCTTCGTCACGGCGGACACCGCGCCTATCGCCGTCTCGGAAATGATGACGCTAGGCCTCACCGGCGCGGGGTTGCGTAGACCGATGGCGCTCCGCGGAAGCCGTATCGATCTCGACTCGTTCGATGAGCGAGGTAGCTCCTACCCCGAGGGCGCAACCGCCTGCGATCTTGTCTTTCAGCATCTCGCGCTGGTCACCGACGACGCGCATGCGGCGTGGCAGCGTGCCCGCGCCGCGGGCGCGACGCCAATCACTCGCGGTGAGCCGGTGACCCTTCCCGCATCGTCGGGCGGCGTGACGGCTATGAAGTTCCGGGATCCTGACGGGCATCCGCTCGAGCTTCTTTCGTTCCCCCCTGGCGCCCATCCGCCATGGCGCAGCAACGGTGCAGCGGGGATCGATCACAGCGCAATTTCGATCGCCGACATCGCGGCGAGCCAGCGATTCTATGAGGAATGCGGGCTGGCGCTCGGCAAGCGTACCCTCAACCAGGGACCCGCGCAGGCTGCGCTCGATGACCTCGACGGCGTCGAGGTCGACGTTCTGCCGATGAATCCAGCGCACAATACGCCGCATATCGAGTTGCTGGGTTATCGCCATCCCGCTGGGCGGCCGTATGGTGCGATGGCCCTCAATGATGTCGCCGCCACGCGCATTGTCTGTTTTTCGAATCGGGAAGCTGTGGTTCACGACCCCGACGGCCATCTGCTGCAGCTCATACGGAAAGATCAATCGCCAGAAGATATTTCGTCGCGGCGATAAACAACCGTCGGCCGTCTACACCCCCAAATGCGCAGTTCGACGCGACTGCCGGGGTCGGAATGAATCCGAGCTTGCGGCGATCGGCCGACCAGATGTGCACGCCGTCCGCCGCGGTTGTCCATACCCAGCCCCGCGAATCGATGGCGAAACCATCGGGATAACCATGATCGGTTTGGCAGAAGAAGCGCCGGTTGGAAAGCGCGCCGCCTTCGCCAACATCGAAGGCGATGATCGCGTGTTTGTCACCCGCCGTGTAACCTGGGACCTCGCCAAGCGATAGCGAGGTGTCCGAAACGTAGAGCGTGCGACCGTCATCGGTGAAGCCCAGACCGTTCGGTTCCTCGAAATCCGCCATGCGGGCAAGAACGCCGCTCACCGGATCGAAGCGATAAACACTGCGGTGATCGAGTTCAGGATCGGCCAGCGCGCCCTGGTTAGGCATGATGATCCCGAAAGTCGGATCCGTGAACCAGATCGTCCCGTCGGGTGCTACCGCGATATCGTTGGGAGAGTTGATGCGTCTCCCCTCGAAATGCGTCACGATCGGTTCGGGCGGGGTGTCGTAGTCGCCGCCGCGGCTGATGCAGCGTCTGCCATGTTCGCAATGGACGAGCGTGCCGTTGCTCTCGACAGCATTGCCGTTCATGAACCAGACGCCGTCGATCACGACCTCGACATGGCCATCGGGATACCAGCCGAGCAGCCGCCGGTTAGGCACGTCGGACCAAACCAGCCGCTGCATCGTGGCCTGCCAGGCGGGCCCTTCGGCATGGACCGTACCCTCGTGCAGCACGAGCAGCGGCGCATTAGCAGACAGCACGTTCGCCAGCCGCTCGTCGTCGATTTGAACACCGCGACAGCCCAAGACGGGCTCCGGCGACCCTGTGCGGCGCAACAGGCGGCCGGGGCGAAGATCGGTCTCGGCCATTGTCTGGTTCCGGGGCGACGCGCCCGCAGAACGGCGGCCGCGCTTGTGTCAAAACTACCACGGCCGCCTTCTTCGTGCAATTGACGTTCGCGCATGCGATACGGCACGGAAGTCAGGTTAACGACGATTTTGGCTTGACGCGGAGATGTGATTCCTTGGGCGCCCCGAATC
>JBAQGU010000071.1:0-2322 GCA_049287975.1 Roseiarcus sp. | reverse complement strand
GCCCCCCTGCCGCACGATAGCTCGGTCGGCCAGCGTCTTCCCCGGCTCGACGGCGCCCGGAAACTTTCCGGATCGGAAATCTTCGGCGCCGACGAGTGGCCGGCGGATGCGCTCGTCGCGCGCGCCGTTCGCTCGCCACACGCCCATGCGGCGTTCGTCTTCGGCGACCTCGAAGCGTTCCGGCGCGCGCACGCCGGGATCGTCGCCATTTTCACCGCCGCCGACGTGCCCGGACTGAACTGCTTCGGCGTCATCCCGAGTTTCGCTGATCAGCCCGCGCTCGCCGAGGGCGTCGCGCGCTTTCGCGGCGAGGGGGTCGCGCTGGCGGTCGGCGAGGACGAGGCGATGCGACGGCTCGATCTCTCGACATTCCCGGTGTCATGGGAAGTTCGACCCGCGCTGACGACGCTCGACCAGGCGCTTTTGGCCAAGGCCGAGCGGGTCCATCCGCGTCGCCCCTGCAATATCTTGACCAGCGGGCGCGTCGCGCGCGGCGACGCCGAGGCGGGCCTGGCAGCCTCAGATTTCGTCGTCGAGGGCGTCTTCGAGACCGGCTTCGTCGAGCACGCCTATATCGAGCCGGAAGCCGGCTTTGCCCGACGCGTCGGCGATCGCATCGAAATCCAGGCCTGCACGCAGGCGCCGTACATGGATCGCGACGACGTCGCGAAAATTCTCGGCATCGCGCCGACGCAGGTGCGCATCATCCCGACCGCGGTCGGCGGCGGATTCGGCTCGAAGCTGGACCTGTCGGTCCAGCCTTTCATTGCGCTTGCCGCGTGGCGGCTCGATCGGCCGGTCCGAATGGTCTATTCGCGCCCCGAATCGATCATGACCACGACCAAACGCCATCCCGCCCGCATCCGCGCGAAAGTGGGCGCGACGCGCAACGGGCTGCTGACAGCGATGGATTTCTCGGCCGACTTCAATACGGGCGCCTACGCCTCCTGGGGTCCGACCGTCGCCAATCGCGTGCCGGTGCATGCCTCGGGCCCGTATCGGATGCCGCACTATCGCGCCGTCGCTCGCGCGGTGCACACCCACCTCGTCCCCGCCGGAGCTTTTCGCGGGTTCGGCGTGCCGCAGGCCGCGGTCGCACAGGAGCAGCTGTTCGACGAACTCGCCGAGCGCCTCGGCTTCGACAGGCTCGAGTTTCGTGTCCTCAATGCGTTGGAGGCAGGCGACGCCACGGTCACCGGCCAGGTCTTCACCGACGGCATGGGTTTCAAGGCATGCCTCGAGGCGCTGCGACCGCGCTGGCGCGAGGCGCTCACGGCCGCCGCTTCTTTCAACGCGGCCGCCGCAGGACCGCTGCTGCGCGGCGTCGGCGTCGCCGGCATGTGGTACGGCTGCGGCAACACCTCGCTCTCCAATCCGTCGACGATGCGGCTCGGCCTGAAGCCCGACGGAAGGTTCGCGCTGTTCCAGGGCGCGGTCGACATCGGGCAGGGGTCCAACACGGTGATCCCGCAGATTTGCGCCGAAGCGCTCGGCGCGCCCATTGCGTTGCTGGACCTCGTCTCGGCGGACACCGACGTGACGCCCGATTGCGGCAAGACCTCCGCCTCGCGCCAGACCTTCGTCTCCGGCAACGCGAGTGTCCTGGGCGCGCGAGCGATGCGCGCCGCGATCCTGCGATTGGCGAACGTGGGCGAGGAGGCGAGGATTGGCTTCGCCCCCGGCGCGGTGATCATCACGGGCGCAGGCGGCGAACGGCGGATTGATCTGTCGAAATTGCCGGTCGACGCCGCGGGCTTCGTGTTGCAAGTCGAGGAAACCTTCGATCCGCCGACGACGCCGCTCGACGAGAACGGCCAGGGCGAGCCCTATGCGGTGTTCGGGTCGGGCGCGCATATCGCCGAGGTCGAAGTCGATATCGAACTCGGCCGCGTCAAAGTCCTGCGGCTCACATGCGCGCACGACGTCGGCCGCGCGATCAATCCGACCCTGGTCGAAGGCCAGATCGAGGGCGGCGCCGCGCAGGGGCTCGGTCTCGCGCTGATGGAGGAGTTCTTCCCCGGCAAGGGCGAGAACCTGCACGACTACCTCATTCCGACCATCGGCGACATGCCGCCGGTCGAGTGCATCCTGATCGAGGACGCCTCTTCGATCGGCCCGTTCGGCGCCAAGGGCATCGGCGAACAGGCGCTCATCCCGACCGCGCCGGCGATCTTCAACGCGATCCACCATGCGACTGGCGCCCGCATCCGCCGCGCGCCCGCGACGCCGGACCGCGTGCGCCAGGCGATCCTGACCGCCCAAAAGGGGAGATAGCCTTTGAAATACTCGCCCCTCTCCGTCATGGCCGGGCTTGTCCCGGCC
>JBAQGU010000070.1:0-2313 GCA_049287975.1 Roseiarcus sp. | reverse complement strand
CCGCCAACCCCGTCGTGACGCCCGCGACCGAAGACGACTGGCGCGCCGAATACCTGGATGCGATCATCGCGGTCCGCGTCGTCGATGGGCTGGAGGCCGCGATCGCGCATATCGAGAGCTATGGCTCGCATCATACCGACTGCATCGTCAGCGAGGACGCCGCGGCCGCGGAGCGTTTCTTGAGAGAGGTCGATTCCGCGATCGTGCTTCACAACGCCTCCACCCAATTCGCCGACGGCGGCGAGTTCGGCTTCGGCGCCGAGATCGGCATCGCCACCGGGCGCATGCACGCCCGCGGGCCGGTCGGCGTCGAGCAACTCTGCACCTTCAAGTATCGCGTGCGCGGCGAGGGGCAGACGCGGGCGTGAGGGGTTGCGCAGGGATCAGCGTTGCTGCAGCAAAGGGTAAAGCTGCAAGTAAGCGGAGTCGGGGGCGACCGCGACGGGATGCGGCCGCGAAGCCGGGATAGCCAATCGCTCATTGAAAACACGTCGAGATTGGAAAACACGTCCAGATTGCAGAGGGCCGGCCCCATTGGCCCTGAAATGCGGAGTTGCGCAGGATTTCTGCTGGAATTAGCGAAGAGGAGTTGCGCACGGCTCTTGGGGTGACGGCTGAACAAATGCGCGCGTACGAAAGCGGCGCGACGCGGATCGGAGCTAGCTTATTGTATGACGTATCTAGGCTGCTCAAATGCCTGCCCAAGGTATTCTTTGAAGACATGAAGAGTATTTGTTAAACCGCGAAAAATTCACGCCCTGGAAACCTGGGGTATGCCGAACTCGAAACAAATCAAGTACTTTTGGCTAAAATGGATCGACCGGCAATACATTAAAGCCGGTCCCTCCCATGTAAAAATGCGCCCGGAAATCCCAAAACCTTCGGAAGAGATGGGAATGGCAGACGGCGCCAGTTGAAAAAGGAGGGAACAAACAAAATACCCCCGTCCAGAAATGGTTCTAAAGCGGAGAGAGTTTCCCGGGGGACCCTCGGCGTGGAATTGGTCCAGGGATGATGATTAGGCCACTTCCGGCCGGGCGCGTGTCGGCTCGCCAGGAACTCGCCACCTCGCAGGGCCACCGCCGCGCTTTACCGCCGACTTCGCAGATCGAAACGCCCTACGCCGACGTTTTGACGAGGGCGATCGAACGATCCACGATCTCCTTGTTGGCGTCGGAGGGCGGCATTTCCAATTTATTCGTTTGCACGTCGGCGAGATACGCGTAGAGCGCGTCATGATTGTCGCCCGCTTGGATTCGGTCGAACAGCACCTCCGCATAAGTGAACAATTCTCCTTCGTTGCAATCGGCGGGAAAATCCCAACAGCTCTTCATGATGGCGATGATTCCGCCGATCGCGTCGGTCTTGTCGGTCATGCTGGTGTCTCCTGTCATCGCTCACTCGGCGTAGGGCGGCGTCATCAGGCCGCCGTTGGTAGGCAGGGTGTTCGGCCCCACGGGAATGTCGAGGGGCGAGCCTTGGCCGACGTTCCTGCGGAACATCGCTTGGTAACTGCCTGTCGCCGCGAGAACCGCCTCGCGCCAGCCCGCCGCGATCCCGATCGGCGCCGCGGCGATCGGGAGGCTGTCGAGGCCGCCGGCCGCCCAGTCCCGATACGGCCGATCCGCGTCGATCAGCGTCGCGATCGTCCAGAACACGAGCGCCGACCACGCGCCGTCGCTCGTGCCGGTCGCCGCGATGATCGGAAAGCTCGCCAGCGGTTCGGAGAGAATGCGACCGCCGCGCAGTGTTTTTCCGCCTTCCAGGCGGACCGCGGCGAGTGTCGTGACTTCGGCGGCCCATGCGCGGCATTGCCGGGCGTCGAAAGCGTCGTGGAGCTCGTCCTCCTCCTGATAGCCCATATGCTGGAACGCGAGCCGCCGGGCGGCGAAATACGCCTCGAGGTGGCGATGTGAGGCATCGCCTTGCAGGAAGCAGATCGAGCGCCCCGCCAGATCGGACGGACGCTCCACAGAGGAATCTCCCGCGACCATCAATGCGGTCGTCTCGTGGAAAACGGGTGGCCCCGGGACGAGGAAGCCGGCGAGCGTCTCGTCGACGATCTCGGCCCCGCTCAGGAAGAAGACATCGTCGCGCTCTTCTCGGACGGCGTCGAATGCCCTGTGGGAATCGTAGACGCTGACCGAAGTCTCGGCGGAAGTGCCGGTGGCGGCAACCCCGATCGCGCGGCAGAGATCAGCGAGCAAGCCAGTTGGGGCGCCGTCGGGCGACGGCATGAGCAACCCGGCTCTCGCCACGGCGCCGCAGCGAATGACGCCGCCCGCCTTGACGCGATCGAGCACGGGCCCCGCC
>JBAQGU010000069.1:0-2326 GCA_049287975.1 Roseiarcus sp. | reverse complement strand
CCTCTTCCTCGCTGAGATAGTTTGGCTGGATCAGCGGCGCGGCGTTCGAATCCTTGCTCGCGGCATGCACATGGCCGCGGCTCGCCGGCCTCAGGTTGCAGACGCTGAGCGTGATCGCGGGAAATTTATGCAGGGGCTCGCCGAAGCGGTCGAGCGAGAGCGGCTGGACATGGAACTCGAGGTTGGCAGTCGCATAGTCCGCCGAGGACTTGGCGAACAGGCCGAGTTGCGAGGGCGCCATGGTCAGCGGCCCGCGCCTTTTGATGATGTAGTCGAGACCCATCAGCGCCTGCTTGTACCGCGACTGGAAATCGTGGTTGAGCGTGCGCGCGCCGCCGATCTTGAAGATCGTGCGCAATTGCAGATGGTCCTGCAAGTTCTCGCCGACGCCGGACAACGCGTGCAGCACGGGTTGGCCGATCCGGGCGAGCGCTTCGGGGCGGCCGATCCCTGAAAGCTCCAACAGATGCGGCGTGCCGATCGCGCCGGCGGTCAGCACGATCTCGCGTCGCGCGAGCGCGGACATCGCCGGGCCCGAGCAACAATATTCGAGGCCGGTGACGCGGCGATCTTCCATCGTCAGGCGGCGCGCGTGCGCGCCCGTGACCAGGTGCAGGTTCTTGCGCTTCAGCACCGGCTTCAGGAACGCCTTGGCGGCGCTGACGCGCAGGCCGCGCCGCTGGTTGACCTCGAAATAATCCGAGCCTTCGTTGTCGCCGCGATTGAAATCGCTGATCTTGGGAATGCCCACCTCGGCCGCGGCGTCGCGCACGGCGTCGAGAATCTCCCACGATATGCGCGGCCGCTCGACCCGCCATTCGCCGCCCTTCGCGTGAAGCTCGTTTGGGCCGCCGTGATGGTCCTCGTGGCGGAGGAAATACGGCAGAACGTCGTCCCAACCCCAGCCCGCCAGCCCAAGTTGGCGCCAGCCGTCGTAGTCGGCGGCCTGGCCTCGCATGTATATCATGCCATTGATCGCGGAGCAGCCGCCGATCACCTTGCCTCTGGGATAGGCGATATCACGCCCGTTGAGGCCTTCTACCGGCTGGGTGCGGAAACGCCAGTCCGCCCGCTTGTCGCCGATGGCGTAGAGATATCCGACCGGAATATGCAGCCAAATCCAGTTGTCGAGCCCGCCCGCCTCGAGCAACAGCACGGAATTGCGTGGGTCGGCGCTGAGCCGATTGGCGATCAGACAGCCGGCGGTTCCTGCGCCGACGACGATGTAATCGAAACTCTCGCTCATGCCGTCACCGCCCAGCAGGCGACGTCCCGGCCGTGCTTGACTTCCAGGCGAGGCTCTTCCCGACCGCAGCGATCCAAGGCGAGCGGGCAACGCGGATGGAACGTGCAGCCTGAGGGTGGGTTGAACGGCGAGGGCGGCTCGCCCTTCAGAATCATCCGCTCCTTCTTGGCGCCGGGTTCGGCGATCGGCGTCGCCGAGAGCAGCGCACGGGTGTAGGGGTGCCGCGGGCTCCCGAATATCGCCTCCCGCGTTCCGATCTCGACGGCATGGCCGAGGTAGATCACCATCACTTCGTCCGCGATGTGCCGCACCACCGACAGGTCGTGCGAGACGAAGACATAGGCGAGCCGGAAATCCTCCTGCAATTCGGCGAGCAGATTGAGCACCTGCGCCCTGATGGAAACGTCGAGCGCCGAGACCGGCTCGTCGAGCACGAGGATTTTCGGACGCAGCACGAGCGCGCGCGCAATCGCGATGCGCTGCCGCTGGCCGCCGGAAAACATGTGGGGATAGCGGTCTTTGAATTCCGGCCTGAGGCCGACCTTCGCCATGATCGCGAGCGCCGCCGCCTCGCGCTCGGAGGCGCTCATATGGGTATTGACGAGCAACGGCTCTTCCAGCGCCTTGCCGATCGTCTGGCGCGGATTGAGCGAGCCGTAAGGGTTCTGGAACACCATCTGGATTTCGCGGCGCAGCCGTCGGCGCCGGGCATGGTCGGCATTCGCGACGTCCTCGCCATTGATGATCAGAGCGCCCGCGGTCGGCGTCTCGATCAGCGTCAAGAGGCGCGCGAGCGTCGATTTGCCTGAGCCGGATTCGCCGACGACCGCGAGCGTCCGCCCCGCCTCGAGCTTGAAGGAAACGCCCGCCAGCGCCTTGACGCTCGCGCTCCCGCCGAACAGGCCGCGCGACACCGCGTATTCGCGCGACAGCGCGCGGGCTTCGAGCACGGCGCTCATGCCGGAGCGACTTCCTGGTTCGAGGGAACCCCGTGGACCAGCGGCGTGTAACAGCGCGCGCGCCCAAATTCGCGCGCGGCGCGACCGGGCTCGGCGCGCCGGCACTCGCTGAAGACAAAGC
>JBAQGU010000068.1:0-2239 GCA_049287975.1 Roseiarcus sp. | reverse complement strand
GTGTGCGGCGCCGAAAGGGCTTAACTGAACTGCATTGGGTTTAGGATAGCGGTGGATAGGACTGCGATAAGTCAATCGTCATCAATAGTCTTCGAATACTGCAAAAAGGATGTGGCATGTCCAGAGTCGCCGGCATCGATCTGTCGGCGCTTGGTTTCAAGGTGACAGAGTGCGCCGCCCTTCAAGACGCCGTGCATATCGTTATTAAGAAGTAAGGAGCTGCGCGATGCCTTAACGCCGCCACGAGCAACGCGTTGCCCCCGTCCTGTGAAGAACCCAAATGTCGCCACGCATCGATACCGAGCAGGGAACGAGCAAGTACGCCGGCAGCGCGTCATTCGTCCGACTGGCGAGAAGATTCGACCAATGGTCATGCGTTCAAAGTCGTCTATCGGGCTTTCAGGAAGCCCAGAAAACCGCTACCATCCACGCCAAGTTCGGACTGCATCCGCGAATCCCGGCTCATAACACAATCGCCAGGACGCGACGTCCCCGCTCTGCGCTTGAAGAACTCAGCGGCCGTCTCTACGGCGCCGATCTTCTGCGTTACCGCCACCGAAATCCATTGATTGAGCGAAACGCCGTCCTGTCGGGCCAGACGTTACGCGGCGTTCTTGAGTGACTCCGGAAGTTTGAGGGGATAGGAAGTCCTCGCCACGGTTTTCTTCTCCTTGTTGGTCGGGGGCGAACGCCTTCTCGCCACAGACGCGGCCAGTGAGTTTCTCGCTAGCGTCCCAGTTCTCTCAGCAATTCCCCTGGCAATAAAACGCGTAGTCCAAATCGTCTCCCGGCGTTGCGAAAGTCTCGCACATTGCGGGTCACCAGCGCATCGGCGCGGCCGTTCACTGCCGCTTCGAGCACCATTTCGTCGTTCGTGTCGTTCAGCTGCGGTCGCCATTGAAACCTCACGTCGACGACTTCACAGGCGCTGGCCAAGGCGGCGAGGAACTGGTCGATCTCATCCAATTGAAATCCATGCGTCTGACGAGATATTACAAATCGCTGCCGCGGTCGCGATCGGAAATAGATCGCCGTGGCCTGAAACAGGAAGCAGCTAGAAGAGCCCTGGGACTTCGCGTTCGGGGAGGCTTCACGCGCCCTTCTTCTTCCGCCCCTCGTTCGAACCCGGCGCCGGCGCGAGTTTGCGCACGGCCGAGGAGGCGGCGATCTCGCCGCGATTGGCGTAAGCCTCGTGATTTTCCTCGATGTGATCGAGGTCATAGAGATAGTTCACCATCAGCCCCAGCGACTGCTCGAGGCCGGCCTCGGAGAGGTCGCCGCGCGGATTGAGGCGCTCCAGCCGCGCGCCGTTCCCGAGGTGAAAGCGCGCGACCGGATCGAGCGCGCGGCCCGAGGCCGAGCGCGCGTGGAGATAATAATGCGCGGCGAGCGGCGGAATCGCTCGCGCGACCGCTTCGGCCGCGCCCGCCTTCGCGGTCCAGCGGGGATGATCGGTAAGATCGAGCGCTCGCCGCGCCTCGCTCGAAAGCAGCGGCGAGGTCGGGTCTGCGCGTTCGCGTGCGAGCCACGCAGTGAAGCCGGGCGCAGGCGACAGCGTGACGAAGTTCTGCAGTCGCGGCCATTCCCGGCGCAGATCCTCGACGACCTGCTTGATCAGGAAATTGCCGAAACTGACGCCCTGGAGTCCGCGCTGCGCGTTCGAGATCGAATAGAAGACGGCCGTCGTCGCGGTGGCAGGCGCGAGCGGCAGTCGTTCGGACGCGAGCAGAGGCTGGATCGCGTCCGGAATCGCCGTGGTCAGAGCCACCTCGACGAAAATCAAAGGTTCGTCGTCGAGCGCGGGATGAAAGAACGCATAGAGCCGGCGATCCGGCGGCTCCAACCGGCGGCGCAGATCTTCCCACCCGCTGATCGCGTGGACCGCTTCGTAGCGGATGATTTTCTCCAGAATATTTGCCGGCGTGGTCCAATCGATCCGCCGCAGCACGAGGAAGCCGCGATTGAACCAAGATGCGAACAGATGCCGGAAATCGCGATCGAACGCCTGGAGCGGCGCGTCTTCGGCAATCGCGTCCAGAATGTCCTCGCGCATGCGCACCAGCGCGAGCGTGCCGCCAGGCGCATGGTTGAGCCGGCGGATCAGCTCTTGCCGCGTCGGCTCCGAGCGGTCGGAAAGATCGGCCGCCTTCGCGTCGTCCGGCGCCTCGAGGAACGCGCGGGCGGCGGCGGCGAGCGCGGCGAAATCGGGGCCGAACCGCGTCGCCGCGCACTCCAGCCA
>JBAQGU010000067.1:0-7677 GCA_049287975.1 Roseiarcus sp. | reverse complement strand
CGGCATGGTCGTCTTCGACTATGCCGAGCGCTATTCCGAGGGCTTCAAAGCCATGGCCGGCTGGCTCGCCGCCGGCAAGTTGAGGTCGCGCGAGGATATCGTGACCGGTTTTGGTGACTTTCCGGAGACTCTTCTCAAGCTTTTCGCAGGCGAGAACCTGGGCAAGCTGGTGTTGCAGGTCGCCGACGGCTGAGGTCGCACGTCGCGGCCGCCGCGGGGCGACGGTCCCCGCTGCTTCAGGCCCGCCTCTCGAACGCCCGCACCGAGGTTTCCGCCACCTGTTTCATCAGCGGTATCTGATCCAGCGGGACGTCCGACGCGATTTCGCGTCCGATCAGAGCCAATTGCTTCCAGGGCCAAGGACGCACTTTCTCGCCGCTGCGCATCGCCAGAGCCGAAATCGCGCATTGCCGCGCCCAAAAAAGCCGCCGTTCCGGCAGAAAGGCCGTCATGAGTTTTGCTACGCGCTGTTTGAAACCTCTGACAGGGTAGAGCAGCTCCTCCAACGTCTCACCGGCTTCGAACCATTGATGCTCGAGTTCACTGCCGCCGAGTATGTCGGCGTTCGCTCTTGAGACGGCCGCCTTATTTGTCTGCTCAGGCGGCAGATCAGCCAAGAGATTCGTGATCAGTTCGATGGGCGCAGCATGATTGGGATGAATCGGGCCGAGGCCGAGCCGCTCGACCACCTCGACCAGCGCGAACGGAGGAAGCGAGCCAAAGGCGGCATTCTCGGCAATTGCCAGTTCCAACATCCTGGCAATCCCCGCCAAATCCGTTTCCATTACCGGCATCGAGGACTTCAGCTGACGAACAATATCGTCCATTTGGGAGGGTACGGCAGAATCTTGGCGTCGTCGACGCCGGAAGTCCTCATCATGACACACGGAAATTGGTATCGCGCCCCGAGACGCTGCGTAGCAAACACGCTTCGCGCGCCCGAGCCGTCGCAGACCGAGACATAGCACTTGATGAGCTTTGGCATCTCGAGCTTCACAGGCGGCAAGGCATTCGACCGCAGCGGTCGTATGACCGCATCGAGTTGTGCCTGTCGGGCGGGCGGCAGCCATGGCCGCATGCGCACGAGCCGCTCGATCAGCGAACTCTCGACGGGTGTTTGCTTCGCGTGTGCGGCTAGCGCCTCGGTTGTCGCCTGAGCGAGAACCGCTTCGGAATGCAGTACGAATCCGGCGACAACTTGCGCGATCACCGGTTTGTTCGCCGCGATGAGCTCGAACAGAATCAGGGCGCTCCACTGCGGCGGGAACGCCGCCAGCATTGAACTGACGTGTCCATAGACGTCTGGTCGGCCAGCTCCAACAGCAACGATACTTTATCGCCTGCTGCGCCGTCCTTGCTGTCCGGCGGGCAGGCTTGCAGCGCCTCGGTCAAAGCCTGCCTCATACTCTCCGGCACGGTCCATCCGGCGTCAGTCAACATGTTGCCAGTCAGCATGACGTCCCCTGGTTCCATCGAACGCGCTTCGATGGTGTCGTCCGAGAGATCGTAGACGGCCTGTATTTTCTCGCGAGCTTCCCGATCGCCTCCGTTCGAGGCAACCTTGAGATCGCCCAGCTCGACGGACAATTCTTCCAAGAGCTCGGCCCTGTCATCGTCATCCATATCACGCCGAGCGCAGTTCTCCAGATATTGAACGAATAGAGCGACGGCGTCCTTGGACTCGAACATTTCCGGATCGGCGCCCAACTCGCTCTCGATGAGACGTCCCGTAGCGACGACCCCCAACCCACGAGAATCCCGACCCAGGGCGCGCCCTCGATCCCGTTGCCGCTGACCGTTGCGTCGCCGGCGCCACCGTTGTTTCGCACCGCCGGAAAATCGCAGCGGCGGACCGTGTTGTTCGTGACGACCATCCCACCGGCGCGAAACATCGAGATGCCATTGCCATATTGCCCGCTCCCGCCCGAAAGATGTTGTTGACGCGGTTTCCCGAGACCCGCGTGCCGTCATCGCCGCGGATCGACCAGACCTGAATGCCGTTGTCGCCGCAGCGTTCGACGCGGTTGTCGTCGCTGGGGTGAGAGACTTTCTAGTGGGAGCCGCCGGCACGTGGCGGCGCGCAGGTGCTCAAACCGGCGGCACAATTTCTCGATGTCCTGGATCGTCTTTCCCCTGCGGATTTGCGCCCCAATCGGTCGAGGATGAAGTCAAAAGTCCCATCCGCCGCGGCTTGGGCCCCGATGCCGGAAGGAGCGGTCGACCGCAAAGCCCGTGGCGCCCTTCCGGGAATGGCTGCGGAAGAAGATCCAAGAGCGGATGCAGGAACGATTCGAGGCGCGTCGCGAAGGCGACGAACATGCTCCCGACCACAGCGGTGATGCGAACCGGACGCTGAGCGCACTTGATCATTACGGCGTATGGAAGGTGTTCGACGGTCCGATCAACGCCGCGTTCTACGGCAAGAGCATGGACTGCGCGCTCGGCCACAGGCACGAGCAGCGCCTCATGGGGCTTTGGAGCGACGGCGTGCCGGTCAAGGAATTACTGGTTACTCAATTTCCATATATTACCTGGAGTCCGGCGCGGCCGACACGGCGGAACCGCGACCGCCGAGAATTTCGGCGCCGTGCCGCTGGTCGTTCGGCGCCGGGCGCTTTATATGTGAGGGGTCCACGGGGCCTTGACCCCCGTCAGAAAAGGAAAATGCGCCATGTCCGATGTTCGTGAGCGGATCGAGAAGTTGATCGCCGACAACCCCGTCCTTCTCTTCATGAAGGGAACGCCCCAATTTCCGCAGTGCGGCTTTTCCGGCCGGGTCGTGCAGATTCTCGACTATATCGGCGCGCCAGTCGTCGGGGTGAACGTGCTCGAGGACGCTGAGATCCGCCAGGGCATCAAGGAATACGCGAACTGGCCGACCATTCCGCAGCTCTACGTCAAAGGCGAATTCGTCGGCGGCGCCGACATCGTGACCGAAATGTTCCAGTCGGGCGAACTGGCGGCGATGCTGACGGACGTGGGTATTTCGGTCGAGCAGCGCGCCCGGGCCTGATCCGGGGACCGGGAATTCTCGAGAGATCTTCCGCCCTGTGATCGGACCGTCGCGCTCGCTGCGCGGCGATCCCACAGAGCGCCCATTCAAATTTTGGCCTACGGGACGGCGCTGTCGCCTTGCCGAGCACGCCAGCGGATATTCTTTCCGAAAATTCTGGATTACTGCTAATTTATTGTGAAAGGTCGCGCAACTGGGAACGGAGGCGTTCGGTGGAGCCTACCGGACGGCTAAAATAATGAATCGGAGGGTAACCCTCTGAAATCATTGAAATCGTGAAATGCCCTAATCGTGACTCAATGATTTCGTGGTTACAGCAGGGCAAACGAAACAGTATCGTTTCGTTCACGCGATATTCGCTTCTATGGAGGGGCAGCATGTTGATCAGAGAGGGTTCTCCCAGCCTGCGGGGCGCCCAGTGGGACGGCGACGGCGTTAATTTCGCTCTTTTTTCAGCTAATGCGACGAAGGTCGAGGTGTGTTTTTTCGACCATCTGACGGGAAACGAGACGGCGCGGATCGAATTGCCGGAATATACAGACGAGGTCTTTCACGGTTACCTCCCCAACGTCGGGCCGGGTCAGTTCTACGGCTATCGGGTTTACGGCCCTTACGAGCCCGACGCGGGTCATCGCTTCAATCCCAACAAGTTGCTGCTCGATCCCTACGCTCGAGCGCATGCCGGCAAGCTGACCTGGAATCCCGCGGTGTTCGGTTACAAAATGGAAACCGGCGACGATACGACGTTCGACGACCGCGACAGCGCACCGTACGTACCCAGATGCGTGGTGGTCGATCAGAATTACGACTGGCGCGGCGAGCCCGGCCGGAAAACAACGCCCTGGGACGACTTGGTTATTTACGAAGCCCACGTGAAGGGTTTCACGAAACTCCATCCCGCCGTTCCCGAAGAGATCCGTGGCACATATGCAGGGCTGGGTCACGAGTCTGTCGTCGATTACATCAAGAAACTCGGAGTGACTACGGTGGAATTGCTGCCCATCCATACCTTCGTCAACGACCACTACTTGGAGGAGAAAGGGCTCGTCAACTACTGGGGTTACAATACGCTCGGGTTTTTCGCGCCTGACCCCCGCTACGCGCACGACGTGCCCAACAGTCTGCGCGAATTCAAGGAAATGGTCGCCCGGTTTCATGAGGCCGGATTGGAGGTCATCCTCGACGTCGTCTACAACCATACCGCCGAAGGCAACGAACTCGGCCCGACGCTATCGTTCAAAGGGATCGACAACGCCAGCTATTACCGCCTTCTTCCCGACCAGAAGCGCTACTACATCAACGACACCGGTACAGGAAACACGGTCAATCTCTCGCATCCCGCCACGATCAAGATGGTGATGGACAGCTTGCGCTATTGGAGAGACGAGATGCACGTCGACGGGTTTCGTTTCGACCTCGGCACTATTCTCGCCCGCGAGCCGAACGGCTTCGACAACAGGAGCGGCTTCCTCAAAGCAGTGGGGCAAGACCCCGGGCTCGGCGCCGTCAAGTTGATCGCCGAACCGTGGGACGTTGGCCCGGGCGGATATCAAGTCGGAAGCTTCCCGCCCGGCTGGGCGGAATGGACCGACAAGTTTCGTGACGATGTCCGCGACGCATGGCGCGGCGAGGGGCCGATCACCGCTCTAGCGCCGCGGCTGCTCGGTTCACCTGACAATTTCAACCACCATGGCCGCCGGGCCTATGCGTGCGTCAACTTCATCACGGCGCACGATGGGTTCACGCTGAACGACGTAGTCACCTATAGCGAGAAGCACAACGAGGCGAACGGCGAAGACAACGAAGACGGCAGTTCCAACAACCACTCCTGGAATTGCGGCGTCGAGGGCCCAACGCACGACGAAAGCATCAATACTCTTCGCTCGCGTCAAATGCGCAACATGATGGCCACGCTGCTGCTGTCGCAGGGAACGCCGATGATTCTCGCTGGCGATGAATTCGGCCGCACTCAGGGGGGCAACAACAATGCCTATTGTCAAGACAATGAGATCTCATGGTTGAACTGGGATTTACATGACGAGGGTATTGCCAATTTCCGATTCACGCAAAAGCTCACCGCTTTGCGCCATAAATATCCGATCCTACGACACAGTCGTTTTCTAACGGGCGAAATCAACGAAGAAACGGGGGTCAAAGCGATCACCTGGGTCGACGCCGCCGGTTCCGAATTCAGCCATGAAGGATGGCAAGACAGATCGGTGCGGTGCTTTGGAATGCTGATGGACGGGCGGGCGCAATCGACCGGGGTGGTAAAGCGCGGGATGGATGCCACGATGCTTCTCATCATGAACAGTGGGCACGAGGTCGTCTCGTTCAAGCTTCCGGAAGCGCCCGACGGAAACGGCTGGCAGCTACTGATAGACACGGCCGTTCCGGAGGCGGTAAAGGAGTTCTTCAGATTCGGCGATGCGCACGCAGTGACGGGCAGATCGCTGCTGCTGTTCGTGATGGAAAGCTCGTGACGTGAGCGGATACTGCGGCGCCATGAATTTTGGCGCCACGCTGATCAACCCGACCACCTTGCTCAATCCATCCGCGAAGGGCGCAGACGAGTTTCGAAATCACCGCGAACTCGGTCGACGACTTGGCCGTCCCAACGATCCCCGGACCTTCGGCCAGATGGCCCGGCTGCGATAGCCGCCCGCGGGAAACTCGGGGGAAAAAACCCTGACGATCGCCGTCAATCTGAGCGAACAGGCGGCAGCCTAGTCTGCGCACGATGCCCTCGCGGATCGGCTCTATCGCGAGGGCGACTTTTTGTTCGAGTCCGGCGAGGGCATTTATTCGGAGAAGGGAGGCCGTTCGGCGCTTCGGGGGTCTCAGACGGGCCCGGTCTGCTCGACGATCCCGGCCATCTCCGTGGCCCCTTCATCGGGCTCGGCCGAAAGGCCGGCGATCACGCCCGCCCGGTCTTCCGCCTTCCGGTTCTGGCTCACTTTCCACTTGCCCCTGATGTCGGCGATTTCGATCTCGACGCCCACGATCTGGCGGATTTGCGCCGCGACGAAATCGTCCGGCGCGTCGCTCACCGCCCAGGGCGCCGCGCGCTCGGACTCTTTCTTGCGCGTGAGCGCCTCGATCTGCATCCGCAGCCAGCCGGTGTCCGTGATCACCCGCGGCCTGCCGCGCGCCTGCACGATCAGGTAGTTCCAGGTCGGCACGACCTTGCCGGTCTCGCGCTTGGTCTCATACCAGGACGGGGAGATGTAATGGTCGACCCCTTGGAACACGACCAGCGCTTCCTCCGCGACCTGCAAATCCTTCCACTGCGGGTTGGCACGCGCGACATGTGCGAGCAGCGTGCCGAATCGCGAGGCCTCGGCGTCGATCAGGAACGGAATCGCGTTGGCGAGCAGGCCGCTCGACCCATGACTGATGAGCAGGCCAAGCGGATATTTCCGGATCAGCTCGTGCTCGGCGGCGAGGTCTTCCTGCCGGTGCAGCGGGGGTTCGTACATTGGTTTCCGACTATTCTGCCGCCAGCCCGCGCGCGCCAAAGCGGCGCTCGACATAATCCGTTACCAGCGTCTTGAATTCTTTGGCGATTCCGGCGCCGCGCAACGTGACGGCCTTGGCGCCGTCGATGAACACCGGCGCCGCCGGCGTCTCGCCCGTGCCGGGGAGCGAAATACCGATGTCGGCGTGCTTGCTCTCGCCTGGGCCGTTGACGATGCAGCCCATCACCGCGACGTTGAGCGCCTCGACGCCGGGATATTGCGATTTCCAGACCGGCATCGACTCCTGCAGAAAATCCTCGATCTCGCGCGCCAGTTCTTGAAACACCGTCGAGGTCGTGCGCCCGCAGCCGGGGCACGCCGCCACCTGCGGCGCGAAGGCGCGAAAGCCCATCGTCTGCAAGATTTCGCGCGCGACCTTGACCTCGAGAGAGCGGTCGCCGCCCGGCTCCGGCGTCAACGAAACGCGGATCGTGTCGCCGATCCCCTCCTCCAGCAGAATGCCGAGCGCGGCCGAGGAGGCGACGATCCCCTTCGAGCCCATGCCCGCCTCGGTGAGGCCGAGATGGATCGCGTAATCCGAGCGCTTGGCCAGCATGCGATAGACCGCGATCAGGTCCTGCACCCCCGAGACCTTGGCCGAAAGGATAACCCGATCCCGCGCCAGGCCAATCTCCTCCGCGCGCGCCGCCGAGAGCAGGGCCGAGCGGACCATCGCCTCGCGCATCACCGCGCGCGCATCGATCGGGTCAGGGCTTTCGGCGTTCTCGTCCATCAGCGCGGTCAACAGCTCCTGATCGAGCGAGCCCCAGTTGGCGCCGATCCGCACCGCCTTGCCGTAGCGGATCGCCATCTCGACGATCGTGCCAAACTGCGCGTCGCGCTTGTTTTTGAAGCCGACATTGCCAGGGTTGATGCGGTATTTGTCGAGCGCTTCGGCGCACGCGGGGTGCTCCGTCAGCAGCTTATGGCCGATATAGTGGAAATCGCCGACGAGCGGGACCTCGATCCCCTTCGAGCGCAGGCGGTCGCGGATGTACGGCACGGCGGCGGCGGCTTCGTCGCGATCCACGGTGATGCGCACGAACTCCGAGCCCGCGCGCGCCAGCGCCGCGACCTGCCGCGCCGTCGCCTCGACGTCGGCCGTGTCGGTGTTGGTCATGGACTGCACGGCGATCGGCGCGCCGC
>JBAQGU010000066.1:0-4328 GCA_049287975.1 Roseiarcus sp. | reverse complement strand
CCTCTGTGTCGTGAAGCAATTGGCCCGAAATATCCGCCGTCACCGAGAGGATCGTCCCGGTGAATTCGAACGGCGGCCCGTAGAGCGAAGTGATCGGCGAACCCGGCGCATGTCCGATGGTGAGGCCGCTGCCGATTCCGAGCGCCAGCGGGACCGTATAGGGCATCATCGTTTCGCCAACGAGCTTTTCGTCGATGTACAGCTGCGCCTTGCCCGCCGCGCCCTTGCCGACTTTTAGATCCGGCTTTCCGGTCGGCTCGAACTCGTACCGCAGTTTGACTTTGCCCTCGGGTATCGCCGCATTAGATTCGACGTGAAATTCCTCGGCTCCGACATAGTTGTGGATGTAGTGGAGCTTCTGGTCTTTCACGAACAACGAGTAGCCGCCGACACTGCTGCCATGGCAAATCAGCACGCCCTCTGCGCCGCCTTTGGGAACCTCGACTTCAGCGGTCAGGCTGTGCGCCCGATTCAAGACCTTCACCGCGACGTTCTCGGGAATCATCTGAGTGTGCGGATAGTAGACGTAGGTCTGACGGTCCTTGGTGAGCGCCGGCCGCTCGTCGGCGAACCGCAGGGTGCCGCGGCTGTCGAGCGGAAAGACCTTGTATTTACCGGCCTCCGCGTACCAAGTGGCGATCATCTCGATCAGCTTGTCGCGGTTCTTATCGGCGATGTTGTTCGACTCGGTCGGGTCGTCGGCGAGGCTGTAGAGTTCCCACCCCTTCGCATCGAGTTCGCGCAATTTCTCTTCCGTCAGAGCGGCCATCCCGAACGCGACGCCCGCCTCCGAGAACGAGGGACCGGGAAATGGACACACCGCGCGCCACCCGTCGTGATAGATCGACCGATGGGCGAACATTTCGAAGTACTGCGTCTTGTGCAGACTTTCAGCGCTCGCATCGTTGAAGCTGTTCGCGAAGCTGATTCCTTCGATCGGCGATTGCGTGACGCCGCGGATGATCGTCGGCGCCTCGACGCCGAGCGCTTCGAGCGTGGACGGGACCATGTCGATCGCGTGTGCGTATTGATGGCGTATTTCGCCCTTCGCCTTGATGCCCTTCGGCCAGTGCACGATGAACGGGTCGGATACGCCGCCGCGATAGGTTTCGCGCTTCCAGCGCCGAAACGGCGTGTTGCCGGCGAAGGTCCAACCCCAGGCGTAGTGATTGAAATACTTCGGGCTGCCGAGTTCGTCGAGCGCGGCGAGATTCTGCTTCAGGTCGTCCGGCACGTTGTTGAAGAATTTGTTCTCGTTGACCGAACCGGTCGGCCCGCCCTCCGAGCTGGCGCCGTTGTCGGAGATCACCATGATCAGGGTATTGTCGAGCTCGCCGAGCTTCTCCAGGAAGTCGATCAGGCGCCCGATATGATGGTCGGTGAACTCGAAGAAACCGGCGAACACCTCCATCATGCGGGCATAGAGCTTGCGCTCGTCGGCGGAGAGTTTGCTCCAATCCTGCACGTCGGGATCGTGGCGCGACAGCACCGCGTTTTGGGGCATGACCCCCAGTTCCTTCTGCCGCGCAAAAACCTTGTCGCGATATGCGTCCCAGCCATCGTCGAACTTTCCCTTGTATTTATCGGCCCACTCCTTCGGTACGTGATGCGGCGCATGATTGGCGCCGGGCGCAAAATACAAAAAGAACGGCTTGTCGGGCGCGATCTGTTTGAGGTCGGCGATGAATCCGATCGCCTTGTCCGCGAGATCTTCGCTTAGGTGATAACCCTGTTCGGGGGTCTTGGGCGGCTCGACCTGGTGATTGTCGTAGACCAGCTCGGGGTAGTACTGGTGCGTATCGCCCCCGAGAAAGCCATAATAGCGCTCGAAGCCTCGCCCCAGCGGCCAGCGGTCGTAGGGTCCCGCCGCGCTGATCTGCTCCGAAGGCGTCAGATGCCATTTGCCCACACAGTAAGTGGCGTAGCCCTGTTGTCCGAGGATTTCGGAGAGGAAGCCGTTCTCGAACGGGATAGCGCCGTTGCCGCCCGGGAAACCAGTCGAGCCCTCGGTGATGCAGGACATAGCGTTGGAGTGATGGTTGCGCCCGGTCAGGATGCAAGAGCGCGACGGCGAACACAGTGCGGTCGTATGCATGTTGGTGTAGAGCAGGCCGTTCTTCGCGAGCTTGTCGAGGTTTGGCGTGCAGATGGGCGACCCGTAGCAGCCGAACTGGCCAAAGCCGGTGTCATCCATGACGATATAGAGCACGTTCGGCGCGCCCGCCTTGGGTCGTCGCGGCGCTGGCCATGCCGGCTCGGACTCCCCGACAGTGCGGCCCATTCGGCCTGAAAATGTGGTTCCGGGCTTGTATTCCTTCAACGCCATTTCAGACTCCTTTGCTCGCTCTTATCAGTCGAGCGGTCCAATCTTGAACACCATGCTGAGGATGGCGGCGACGCCAAACGAGCATCACGATCCCCAGCAACACCAGTGTGACGCCGAAATTGCGGGCGGGCGCCGCGCCGCTCAGCACGTTCTGCTCGCGCAATTTCTGGAAGACTTGGAAAATGGTGAAGCCGAAGCTGATCAGCGACAACGAGGTGCGGATCACTGACATCAGCGTGCGATCGGCGCTCATGCGCGTGCGTTGAAACGACATGCCCGTGCGTCGCTCGGCCAACTCGGTGGCAACGGCGCTCGCGTCTGATTTTGAGGTGACGTGGTCCACTTGATCCCCCCAGCTTACGACTAGTTCGATGCGGGCCTCGAGACCCGGTTGCGCGCGACGCGCGCGATAGGACCGCGCAGAACGAAATAAGGAATAAGGGCGAGCAGCAGAACCATGAGTACAGCCTCGCCGGGGTAAAATGTCCTCAGGACCTCATATTGATAGATCATGTCCATCACGAGACCGAGCAATACGATCCGCGACGTCGAGATCAGGCCCTCGCGAATTCGTTCGCCCCGCTTCTGCGGGTCGCGCAATATCGTCCAGAGGTACGGCGAGCGGCCTCGACGAGCATCCCTGATGCCGTCATGCAGGGCCGCAATCAGAGCCATCGTCGGTTGCAGGATGAAACGAAACGCCATCGGGCCGGCCGGGCGATCAAAGATGTCTTTCCAAACCCGATTGTGAACTTCGACCGAGAATCCGTTCCAGAACACCCCGAGAACAATAAAGACGACAATGAGCGCGACAGCCAACCGCGCCAAAAAAAGCGCACCTTCCGATGGCGCCTCGGCCATCATGCAGCGCCGCTCCCGCGCACGATGCAGCGGAAGCCTATATGGCTGGTCGAGCTGTCGACGGCCTGCGCGTGGCGAGCCGCTGGGCGATAGCGACGGCAGTAGTTGGGCGCGCAGAGATGCGAGCCGCCCTTGAGCGCCTTGCGCGGGATCTTGATCTCGGGCTGGCAGGAGTCGTAACTCGCTTCCTCAGGGCCGCCGCGAGGGTTTGTGGGAACGCAGCACGCTTTCGGCGAATCGCCCGCGTGCTTTGACGAATACCAGTCGGACGTCCATTCCCAGACGTTGCCCACCATGTCGTAGACGCCGTATCCGTTAGGCGGAAAAGCGGTGACCGGCGAGGTCCGGGCGAAACCATCCTCCGTCAGGTTCTGGCGCGGAAACTCGCCTTGCCAGGTGTTGGCCATGTGCTTGCCGCCCGGCGTGAACTCGTCGCCCCACGCGTATTCCGCCCCGTCGAGACCGCCGCGAGCGGCAAATTCCCATTCCGTCTCGGTCGGCAGGTCCTTGCCGCGCCAACTCGCATAGGCCAGTGCGTCGCTCAGAGCGACATGGACCACTGGATGATTGTCGAGACCGTTGATGCTGCTCTTGGGTCCGTAGGGATGACGCCAATCGGCGCCTTCGAGGAACTGCCACCACTGACTCCAGTCCGCTAGATTGGCGACGCGGGCCGGCGGCGAAAAAACCAGCGAGCCGGCATAGAGCATGTGCGGCAACGCACCGGGATAGTCTCGCGGGTCAGGCCGCTTCTCCGCGAAGGTGACGTGGCCGGTCGCCCTGACGAATTCCCTGAACTGCCGGTTCGTCACGGGCGTGCGGTCGATCCAAAAGCCGTCGACGGCCGCATTGTGGGCCGGCGCCTCCTCCGGGTAATGTCGATCCGACCCCATGCGGAAGGCGCCGCCCTGGATCCAGATCACGTCGGGGCGCAGCAGTTGCGCTGGCGATGTGAGCGTTGCGTTCGCTGACATGATCGGCTCGATTTTCGCGTCAGCGGGCTACTGGCAGACGTCCCAGAAGCCGTTGGTTCGACTCGGGTCCCTATAGTACCAGCACATGTTTGGACCCGGCGCGGCGCCGGCCCAGGACGCAGCGGCCGCCGCGGTGACGAAACCGATTGCCGCGCCCGCGGCGATCG
>JBAQGU010000065.1:0-2734 GCA_049287975.1 Roseiarcus sp. | reverse complement strand
GTTTCCCCGGCCGTCACGCGGGCATGCCGTGGTAACTGTCCATTTCGTGCAATCCCTCTGCTCTGTGCGGCCGATTTTATTCTGACCCCGCTGCAAGCCAAGGACCAGTTAGGCGGCGCCTTGCATTGTGGCAATACCATACAGTATGCTACTGCACAAGCGACGCTCACCGTCGAGCGTTTTGGATGTGAGAAGGAAATGCAATGCCGTCGACCCGCCTTCAGCAGAAATTGGACCGGATTCGTGAAAACCCAGGCGGGGCGAAAGACTTCCTGATCTGCGATGCGAAGGACAACGACATGGGCGGCGGGGTGCACTCCCCTGGCCCGCATCGCGACGCGAAGGGGCAGCCGACCGGGACGTTCAAGACCCGCGCCGACTATCTCGACCAAATCCGGGCCATCGTGCGCCAGGACATCGTCGATCTGATGCTGCTGTCGGTCTCCAATCTCGAGATCCTGACCCGGGAAGGCCTGTTCGCCGGCGGCCGGGTCGGTACCGCAGTGCGGGCGAACGACACCAGCGACATCTGGGGGCCGCGGCACGCCCGCTACCGCGAAAGCGCGTCGCTGCCGTTCCGCACGGCGCACATTCCGCACATTCTGTACGGCCGCGCCGACGTCCCGCAGAAAACGCCGCCGAGCCTCACGGATCTCGGCCTCTATTCGGTGACTTTCGTGAACGATGCGGCGCGCGACCGCGAGGCGATGGAGGCCTACAAGGCGTTCCGCATCGAAGCGGAAGCGTGGGAGCTTCGGCACTTCCTTGAAGTGTTCAACCCCAATGTGGGCGCCGACAAGCTGTCCCGCCGCGAAATTGGGGCGTTCGTCAACGACAGCATCATCCACACGCTGGCGGGCGTGCCGCAGATCGCCCGGCCGCAGTTCCTGAAGATTCCCTACAACGGTCCGCACGCGCTGGAGGAACTGGCTGCCTACGATCCGACGCTGATCGTGGGCATCCTCGGGGGCAGCGCGGGAACCACCCGCGACACGCTGGAACTTGTCGCCGCCTCGCGGCGCTTCGGTGCGCGCCTGGTCTTGTTTGGGCGCAAGATCAATCTCGCGGAAGATCCGCTCGCGCTGATCGCCGCGATGCGGCACGTCGCCGACGGCGAGGTCGGGGCGGCCGAAGCGGTCCGCGGATATCACGATGCGCTCGGCAAGGCGAAGAAGGCGCCGAGCCGGACCATAGAGGACGACCTCGAAATCACCGAAGAGGTCCTGCGCTGAGCGCTTGCACACAGCCGGCAGCAGGGTTGTCATCACGAGTGCGACATGATACGCGCTACCATACCGTATGGAACATCAGCGGCACGCATCCATCGCAGCGCCGCCGCGAGTACCGTGATGAACGGGCGGTGCTGCGCTGGCATCGGGGAGCCGCGGAATTGAGGCGGCGGTGTGCTGCACTGGTCGCGGGCAACGCGGTCCGCGACGGAATGGAGTAGCTGCCTCCAGCACCCTCTTCCGGGAATGGCGACAGCGGATAGAGTGCGTATGAGGCAGGTCTATCGGAAAAAAACCGAAGCGCAACCGCCGCCGGAAGCGGTGGAACTCAGGGAGAAAACAATGAACGCGAAAATGCTTTGTTCCATACTAGGCGCCGCTTCGTTTGGCCTCGCCGCGTCGGCCCAGGCGGACACGACGCTGACGATCGCGACGGTCAACAATCCCGACATGATCGTCATGCAGAAGTACTCGACGAAGTTCGAGGCGCAGACCGGAATCAAGCTGAAGTGGTTGGTCCTCGAAGAGAACGTACTACGTCAGCGTGTGACGACCGACATCTCGACGAACGGCGGCCAGTTCGACATCATCACCATCGGCCTGTTCGAGACGCCGCTGTGGGGCAAGGCGGGCTGGCTGGTGCCGTTCGACAACCTTTCGGCAAGCTACGACCTGCCCGACGTGCTGCAGACGGTCCGCAACAGCCTCTCCTATGAGGGCAAACTGTATTCGCTGCCGTTCTACGCCGAGAGCGCGATGACCTACTATCGCACCGACGTGTTCAAAAAAGCCGGCCTGACGATGCCGGAGAAGCCGACCTGGGACCAGATCGCCGAGTTCGCCGACAAGGTCAACGACCCCGCGCACGGCGTCTACGGCGTGTGCCTGCGCGGCCAGCCGGGATGGGGCGAGAACATGGGCCTCCTCGGGGTGGTGGCCAACGCGTTCGGCGGCCAGCTCTTCGATGTGAACTGGAAATCGGGATACACCGACGAGGGTTGGAAGAAGGCCATCAACTTCTACGTCAAGCTGATGCAGAAGGACGGTCCGCCCGGCGCGGTCGGCAACGGCTTCAACGAGAATCTGGCGCTGTTCGCGAGCGGCCATTGCGCCCAGTGGGTCGACGCCACGGTGGCGGCGGGCATTCTGTACGATCCCAAGCGCTCGCAGGTGGCGGACAAGGTCTCGTTCGCCGAGGTGCCAACCGAAGTCCCCGGCCGGGTCAATGGCTGGCTCTGGTCCTGGGCGCTGGGCATTCCGAAATCCAGCAAGCAGGTCGACGCGGCCACGAAGTTCATCGAATGGGCGACGTCGAAGGACTACATCAAGATGATTGGGGAGAGCGACGGTTGGGTCACGGTGCCGCCCGGCACCCGCAAGTCCACCTACGCCAACCCGGAGTACCAGAAGGCGGCGCCGTTCGCGAAAGTCACGCTCGACGCGATCAACACGGCCGATCTCAGCCCGACGAAGGACAAGCCCTACGCCGGAATCGGCGCCGCGGT
>JBAQGU010000064.1:0-5011 GCA_049287975.1 Roseiarcus sp. | reverse complement strand
CATCAATCGTAGAAACGGCGACTGGAAGGCCTATGGGGCCACGTTCGGCAGAACCCGATCGCCAGCAGCAAATCGGAACCGGCCACCCTATCACGAAAAGTCGCAGCGTGATTGCATCACTTTGGATCGCACCCGTTCTCCCGCGCGAGCTTGACCAGCTGTTTCCAGTTCTCCTTCGTGAGGTGAGGGCCGATCACCTCGACCTTCGTCCAACCAACGTCGATCAGCTGTTGGTCGGGGACGCGCAGCTTCTCGATCTGCCGGGAGATGCGTGTCAGGTAATACGCCTTACGAGAATCCATCCCAGATTTGAAGCACACCTCCTTAAACAGGTTGGGGTTGTGATGTTGCAAGAACCGCAGCTTGCGCGCCAGCGCGAGGAAGTTGTCCTCCATTTTGAAGGCGAGTTGCAGCGCGTCCTCATACGCCTTGTCGATTTCGTCGGCGCCAGTCATTTCCTTCTCCTCCTTGAGAATGGGTTGCGCGCTAACGTCGTGTGCTCGTCCTCGGTGCAAAAAGGTCCACATCGGTCTGCCGGCGTGAGAGCGAGCAGCCGATCTTCCGTTGCCGCGTTCGGTTCGGTCGTGCCGTCGCGAAGAATGCGGGCGAGGTCGTTGCCGCGCTCGACAAGTCGACGACCCACGAGCAAGCAACGATGACTGGTGAGCGGCTCGAGCTCGGAACACATGAGCGCCGGCCGCGTGCGAGCGGCCATTTCTTCGACCCGTGCGATGCCGTCGGTGAACAATGGGCTCGCCGCCATCGCGTCGTAATCGCGGATGCCGCCGCTTCGGGGACGTCCGCCGAGTTCGATGCCAAGGAACACGTAGCGATGCCGGCGGCGTTTAGCCGATCCTCGAGGACGCGGCGATTGAAATGCGGTAAACCTCGACGCGGGGTTCGAACTCGCTGGGCTACCCATCGGCTGGGGCCTTCTACCGGACAATCTCTCTATTGCCGCCGGGCCGGGGCCGGACCGAGGTGGATGACTGCAATCGACCCATTGGCGGCGAAGGCCGCGGTCAGGCGGCTTTTTGGCGGGTGGTTGGCGGCCCAGTTCCACGGCAGCAGCTCTGCGAGCCGAGTCTGCGGCGTATCGGCGAGCCGCGCCTGGGGATCGATGTCGTTGAGCTTGGCGGTCTGGATCAGGGGTGTACATGACGGCGGCTCGTTCGGCCCCGCGCTCCCAACCGGCGAACAGCCACGATTTTCTGCCCAGCGCCAAACCGCGTAGCGCTCGCTCGGCGGCATTGTTCGTCAAGCAGATTCGGCCGTCCTCGAGGAAGCGCGTGAACGCGGGCCAACGTTTGAGCATATAGTCGATCGCCTTGGCGACCTCGGCGTGATGGGAGAGCTTGGCCGGCTCGACCGCATCCAGCCTTCGAGAACCAGTCCGGCGACGCGCTCCTGCCGCACGCGCAGGCGCTCTCCTGCGCTCCGGCCGACGATGTCGCGCTCGATTGTCGAAGACTGCGTCGGTGCGGTCGCCGCACCGCTTACAAAACATGGCGGCGGTAGGGATACGACCGAGCACTATTGGCGCTAATCACCGAGAACCCATCGTTCGTTCACCCACTTGAGACTGGGAGAAAGAAATGCAGGAACATTTGTTGCCTCCAGCCACTCCATTGGCATGCAATTGTTTGGGCCGACGTCCGTCTTGCCGCGACCCGCAAGAACAGCTTCATACCAGCCCTGCAATGTCCGTGAGTTCGGCCGTCCGGAGCTCTTGACCGTGCTTTCTTGTCCAAGCTTCAGCAGCGTGACAAACAGAGCGGACTGATAATTATTGTCTTTCAACTCACCCGAATCCAACTTTGCCCATTCTGAAATGATGGCCGAAATCAATTCGCTGTCCGCCTGCCCAATTCGGCATAAGGCGACAACAGCCAGCAACCTTTCCCGCTGGGTCGCGTTCTGCGCCAAATACTGGTCACGATACAACGAATACATCTTGGGGCCTGCGTCCGCGAGCCGGAGATACAGTAAGGGATGGTTATCCCGTATTGTGTTATCCTTTCTTGCCGCGTCGGACAGAAGGTCCTGCACTGTCGCAAATTCGCCGGGGCCGAGGGCCTCGATCCCGGCGGCCAACACCCTGATCTGTTCGAGTCTACCGGGAGCGTCGAAGGCGCCGATTTGACTCAAGTCCAGGAATCGCTTGGTCATCGCGGCGGCGAAGGGCGCCAAGCGGGAAGGGTTGATCGCGATCAGGGAACCCGTCTTCCAGGAGACAGGTGGGCTTTGCCCACTGATGATATCCCGGAGCGCGCCGAACGCGGCGTCTTCGCCGGGCGCGGCGCGTATTGCCAAGTCAGCGCCGAGGTCAGAATGGCGAAAATGTGCAATTTCATAATGGGAGAGTGCCTTGATTCCAAGCATGATGCTCACGGGGTCAGGATATAGCGTGCGATCGACAGAATCCGGCCGGCTCTCGATCGGCACTCGCTCTGTCGCAAACTCCGCCTGACAGCTCCGTTTCGGAGGTTCGGAAGAAAACTTACAGCCTATCGTAAAAAATGGAACGATCGGCAGCCGATGGACGTAACCCGATTTGAATATACCCACGACGTGTCCGTCTGCACTTAGCGACGTAGTTTCGAAGCCGATATTCCAATCCTTCAAGCCTTCTCCATTACTGTCGTGAACGCTGGCAGTAATAACTTTACCTAGTGGATGTTCTGGAATACGCAATATTCTGACATTCGACTGAATGCTATTGTCCCAATCGACCGAGAGAAGTTGGACGTCGTTTGCGTTTCTCGAGAGATATTCCTTAATTTCGTCTCGCGCAATCAGCCTATAAGAGACATATCCGTCTTGGATGTAGGACGAATCTTTCGCGTAGACGGCAGGAATAGAGTGCGTCGCGGCGAAGACGCCCGCCTGTTCGAAAACCAACGAATGCAATTTTGAATTGAATTCAAGGATTGTCTTGGGGTTTGTTTTTCTCAATTCGTCTGATTCGAGCTTGATATGTATGCCTTGTGCCCAAAATACTAGGTAATAACTCAAGTAAAAAAGAATGGGAATCAACATGGTCGCCCGTGGCAGGGTCCCCTTCAATGCATCAATAAGCACACTCAGAAGGACGAGTTGGCCGAGCCACCCAGCAACAATGTCGGCGCCAAATCTCTCCAATATACGGCCGGAATCTGAAGGAACTTCGAGAGCCATCAGAACTATCAGGGCGATCGCGAACCGAAGAGACGACACTCGCGACAGACTTTTCGGGGCCTTTTTGATGATATAGCCGAGCGTGCCAGCTGCTGGTTGGAGAAATACCAGGAGAATTCGAAGACGCCGAGAAACAACGTGACCAGCACGGAACGACAAGAGCGCTTCGACGAGCGCCGACCCTTCGCGGTCTTCCCGCAGCCTCCTCGACGCGGCGAACACGGCTCTTCCCCTCGATGACCTTCTCTCAGTACCCGCCGCCGCCGCCTCCGCCGCCTCCGCCACCTCCGCCACCTCCGCCTGACCCGCCCGTCGATAGTACGTTGGTCAGGGGCGGGGGCAAGGGCGGCCCCCAGGGCGGGCTCCCGCCGCTCTCGAAATGGTGGACCGCTCCCACCGTCCGCGGGCCGTTGCCGGGGATGTTGGTGTCGCTGGAATGGCGCGGCCAGGGCGTCGCCGTTTGCAGAACCTCGTTTGCGGCCTGGGCGTTGCCGGCGGTCGGGTTGATGGCAAGGGTGCGCTGCGTGTAATCGGCGAAGGGATCGTCCCACGGAGGGTCGGCGAAGGCGGGGCCGGGGCCGCCGGTATAGGCTGGGACATAGCCGGCGTAGCTGTTCTGATAGACCGGCGGATAAGGGCACTCCACCCGGTAGCAGGTGGGATAGCCGGCGGGATTGCAGCCGCCGAGCGCGGCCGCGAGGCCGAGCGCCGCGACGATCTGGAGCGACCGCGCGCGCATCACTTGGCGTCCAGGATGTGGCCGTAGGGCCCCTGCAGGCCGCCGCCGCTGGTGACAAATTCGGTGTATTTCTTCCTCCGTTCGACGTCGCCCATCAGGAACAGGTCGACGTCGTTCGCCGGGAGCGTGGTGTCGAACGGCGTCGCGAGGTGCGTGCCGGGCGCGGCGGGCCTGACGAGGTGCACGCTCACGATGACCACGAGATCGGTCTCCGACTTCTGGTAGCTGGTCGAGCGGAACAGCGCGCCGAGAACGGGAACGTTTCCCAGCCAGGGCAATTGCGAGAGGTCGTTGACTTCCTGCGCCTGCAGGAGACCGGCGATGGCGAAGCTTTGGCCGTCCCGCAATTCGACATCCGTGTCGGCGCTCCGCGTGGTGAGCTCCGGAATCGTGGTCCCATTCACGACGACCGGGGTGGTCGTCGCGACCTGGCAGACCTGCGGGGTGAGATGGAGGTTGATGAGGCCGGTGTTGAGCACCGTCGGCTCGAAACCCAGCGTCACGCCGCAAGGATAGTAATTCACCGTCACCGTGGGCGTGGTGCCGCCCACGGAGCCCGGCTGCACGGACGGAATCGGGATCTGCGCGCCCGCAAAGAACTGTGCCCTTTGGCCGGATTGCGAAATGAGGTTGGGCTCGGCCAGGGTCTTGACCAGGCCCTTCTCCTCCAGCGCCGAGATCAGGCTGTCGATCTGGACGCCGTGGCTGTTGATCACTTGCGCGAGCAGCGCTCCGAACGGCTGGGCCGCCGCCGCGCCGCCGGGAAAAAGCCCGCTGAGAAGCGGGACCAGGGTGACCTGGCCGCTGCTGCTATTTTGGGTCGTGCCGATGGTCTGTGCCTGCACGCTGCTCGTAGTGCTGACCCCGTTTACAGTCGTTGTGACCGTGGTGGCGCCGGCGGCCGTCGAGCCCGCCGTCGCGCCCAACCCCGACACGCCAATCCCGTTCTTGTTCCCGCCGAACCAGTTCACCCCGAGATCCCGCTGCGCGGTGCGGTCGACCTCGAGAAAGCGCACCTTCAGCATGACCTGCTGGGAAGCCGCGACCCTCATGGCGTCGATGACGGGCGCTTGCGCGCCCCCCTGCCCCCCTGGC
>JBAQGU010000063.1:0-7798 GCA_049287975.1 Roseiarcus sp. | reverse complement strand
GTTCGGCGGCGCGCCGGCCGGGCGCTTCGCGGCGTGCAGCTCTTCGATCCGAAGATCGATCTCGCGCATTTCGAAGCCGATCGCCTCGAGGTCGAAATCGAGCTCGATCCCGGCCAGAGCCTCGAGCTCAGCGCCGAGCCGCCTGTCGTCCCAGACCGCGACCTCGGCCAGACGGTTGTCGGCGATCATGAAGGCGCGCTTCTGCGGCTCGGAGAGGCTTTCGAGGCGGATGGCGGGAATTTCGCCGAAACCCAGCCGCCGCGCGGCCGCCAGCCGGCCATGGCCGGCGATGACATTGCCGTCGCCGTCGACGAGAATCGGGACGTTGAAGCCGAACGCCTCGATGCTGCTCGCGATCTGCCGGATCTGTTTCGCGCTGTGCCGGCGGGCGTTCGAAGGATCGGGCTTCAAGCGGTCCAGCTCGAGATAGGCGACGGACAGGGGCGCGCGGGGAAGTGGCGAGCGGGCGGCCTTCGGGGCGGGCTGCGAGTTTGCGGTCATGTCGTTTCTCCGGATCGGATGCATGCGCGGCCGGTCGTGAAAATTTTCCATATCGATGAAGATAATCGGAAAATCAGAACAGTCCAGAAATTGTATCTATTTTTTGCGATGCGCCCGTTTTCGTGCGCCGGTTCGACAGGCGGAATGAATTCCCTGTAATGGCGAATTCTTTCCCTGTTGGCCGCGAATCGATTCCCTGTTGCGGTCGAATTGATTCCCTGTTCCCTCGCGCAGGGAATTTGCGGCTAGGCATCTCGCAAACTTCTGAATTCATGGATTTATTCGAACGGGTTGTCACGGCGGAGCGGCCGATTTTCGAGAAAATTCGCTGTTGTTTCCCTGTTGACGGGCGGCAGGATCGACGCGAGCTTTGCGTTTTGCGGAGAGGCGTGATCGAAACGACGCCATGCCGGCGCGCGAAGCCGCGGGACAGAGGACCACGATCTTGAATTTCGCAGATCTTCCCTTCGATCTGGAGACGATGCTGCTCGGCTTGCGAGCATGGGTGGAATGCGAGAGCCCGACACACGACCCCGCGGCCGTGGATCGCATGCTCGATCTCGCCGCGCGCGATCTGGCGATTGCCGGCGCCGCCATCGAACGCATCGCCGGACGCGGCGGGTTTGCCGGCTGCGTCCGTGCGCGCTTCCCCCATCCGCGCAGCGATGCGCCGGGCATCCTGATCGCGGGCCACATGGACACGGTTCACCCGGTCGGCGTCTTGCAGAAGCTCCCCTGGCGCCGCGAGGGCAATATTTGCTTCGGGCCGGGCATTCTCGACATGAAGGGCGGCAATTACGCTGCGCTCGAGGCCGTCCGTCAGATTCGCCGCGCCGCCATCGAGACGCCGTTGCCGATCACCATGCTCTTGACCCCCGACGAAGAGGTCGGGTCCCCGAGCGCTCGCGACATCATCGAGGCCGAGGCGGCCCGCAACAAATACGTGTTGGTTCCGGAGCCGGCCCTCGCGAACGTCGGCGTCGTGACCGGCCGCTACGCGATCGCCCGGTTCAACCTCGAAGCTTCGGGCAAGCCCAGTCACGCCGGCGCGAGACTGGCTGCGGGCCGCTCGGCGATCCGCGAGATGGCGCGCCAGATTCTCGTGATCGATGGAATGACGAGCGAGGACTGCACGTTCAGCGTCGGAATCGTACATGGCGGCGAATGGGTGAACTGCGTTTCCTCGAGCTGTCGCGGCGAGGCGTTGAGCATGGCGAAACGCCAGGCCGACCTCGATCGCGGCGTCGAGCGGATGCTCGCCCTTTCCGGAACCCACGATGGCGCTGCGTTCGCTGTGACCCGCGGCGTGACGCGGCCAGTCTGGGAGCCGAACGCCGCGACGCTCGAGCTCTACGAAAGGGCTCGCGAAATTGCGCGATACATCGGGGTCGACATTACTCATGGCAGCGCGGGTGGCGGCTCCGACGCGAATTTTACCGGCGCCATGGGGATCGCGACGCTGGACGGTCTCGGCCTGCGTGGGGCCGACGCGCACACGCTGAACGAGCATATCGAAATCGACAGCCTGGTCGAGCGCGGCCGCCTGATGGCCGGTTTGCTGGCCACGCTCGATTGACAGAGCGGGCAACCGCGGGAAGACAGGGTGAGACGAAGGCCACGATCCGCGTCGGCATATCAGTCGACGCCCATCAACTCTGGAACGCCGGCGCCGACGTCGCCCCATTCTGGCGCAGCCAGGAGCGCAGCGCCTCCGCGCCCGTCGCGCCGGCTTGCTGAGCGACGACTTTTCCATTTCGGAACAACATCAGGGTCGGGATGCTGCGGATATTGTAGCGAGCGCTCAATTCCGGCTCCGCTTCGGTGTCGACTTTCAGAAACCGGACCTGTGGCTCGAGCTCGGAGGCGACGCGCTCATAGACCGGCGCCATCGCCTTGCAGGGTCCACACCACGACGCCCAGAAGTCGACCACGACGGGGATGTCGTTCCGCTCGATCTGGGTCGCGAAGCTGGCGGCGGTGACGGGAGTCGGCCTCCCGGCGAAAAGAGGCTGGTGGCAATGGCCGCATTTTGCCTCGCGGGCGTCTTTCCCGGTCGGAATGCGATTCACGCTGTTGCAGTTGGGGCACACGATGTGCTTGGCCTCTCCACTCATAATTCGTTCTCCGAGAGACAAGATTCAAAGCATCGCCAGCGTCTGCTTCCGGTTTGGTGGCGGAAAGGCGCGGTCGAGATCTGCGAGATCATGCGAGGTGAGGTGAATTTCGAGCGCGCCCTTGTTCTCGCGCACATGCGCCGGGTTGCCCGATTGCGGGATCGCGCAGACGCCTTCCTGCCGCAATACCCACGCCAGCGCCACCTGTGTCGCCGTGGCGCCAGCGTGTCGCGCGGCGACCGCCTCGAGCGTCGGATGGCGCAACAGCCTGCCCTGTTCGATCGGCGAATAGGCCATGATCGGCAGGCCGCTCTTCCGGGCGAACGGCAGCAGATCGTACTCGACGCCACGGCGGGAGAGGTTGTAGAGCACCTGATTGGTCGCGACAGCCTCGCCGCCACGAAGATCGGCGAGCTCCTCCATGTCGTCGAGGTCGAAATTGCTGACGCCCCAGCTGCCGATCTTGCCGGCCGCGACCAGCGCCTCGAACGCGTCGACAGTTTCCTGGAGCGGGATATTGCCGCGCCAGTGCAGGAGATAGAGGTCGATCTGGTCGACGCCGAGACGCCTGAGACTGCCTTCGCAGGCCGCAATGGCCCCTCGCCGGGATGCATGATTCGGCAGCACCTTGCTGACCAGGAACAACCCGTCGCGGCGCCCGCTGATCGCCTCCCCGACCAGTTCCTCGCTGCCACCGTCCGCATACATCTCCGCCGTATCGATCAGCGTCATCCCCAGATCGATGCCGAGCCGCAGCGCCGCGATCTCGTCCGCTCGCCGCCGCGGATCTTCCGCCATGTGCCAAGTCCCCTGCCCGAGCGCGGCAATGCCTCGGCCGGAGGGAAGCGAGACGGTGCGCGTGCCGGCAGTCAGGTTCATGGCGATCTCCTTCCGACAGAACAACTATTGCGCCCTCGGGACGCCTCGGCCTTGATTGTCGTCAACGCCGAAAGCCGGCAGCCGTTTCGCGAGGCTCGTCGAACGGCCTCGCTGAGTTCATCGTTTCCCGTGACCCCCAGGCATTTGGCGACGGAGCGCGCTGCGCGCAAGACGCGGGGATGACGGGGAAGCCCGAATCCGGTCCGGAGCCGACAGTACAGTCGGAGCCCAATGGGTCTCGTCGACTCACTAATTGTTGGGCGTTCAGCGATGCGAGACCGGCCGCGACCCCACGCGACAGAGCGGCGCAGCTCGGCTTCATCGTGGGCTTGCCGCAATTTTCGAACACTGGCGCGCGCCCCGAGCCATTTGCGTTCCGCCCATCGCAAGTTGCGGCGAAATGACCGAGACCCCTCGTCGCTCTGCCCGCTACGCCTCGACGTGGCGGCCTCTTCCGCGCCTCTGCGTCCCGCCCGACGCCTGACGCCCTGCCTGGCGCGCGCGAGACGAGGCCTTCTGACCGCCCATCGTCGAGGTGACGCCGAAGAGCGCGCGGCGAAGACCGTGAATCTGATCGAGAAGTCCGAGGATCACGTCGACGCCCTCGTCGTTGACCCCCATCGGACCGCTGAGATCGAGGATGAATTGAGCCCGCACGAGATCGATCGTGGAGAAGCGCCAATCGTTCCGCGCTCGCTCTGGACGAAGCCAGCCGGCCTCGATCCAAGCGTCGAGCGCAGCTTGCTGAATTCCCACCTGTCGGCACAGCTCTGTCGCGTCGAACATCACACACCTATCTTCTGTCGCGGATTATAGGCCCGCCCGGCCGACCACCCGGTCACGAAGGCTTCGAGCTCCGCATCCGGCGGATCCGGCAGCACGACCTGCAAGGTGAGATATTGATCGCCGCGCTTGCCGGTTCGATCCGGAACGCCCCGGCCCTTCAACCGCAGGACCTTGCCGGTGTTCGAACCCTTGGGGATGGTCACTGTGACGTTTCCGGTCGGCGTCGGCGCGGTCACCTTTCCCCCGAGAACAGCTTCGGTCAAGGAGATCGGCAGCTCGAGACGAATATCGGCGCCGTCCCGCTTGAAGAACGGATGAGGTCGGACGCCGATCTCGATCAGCGCGTCGCCCGCCTCTCCGCCATCCGGGCCCGGCGCCCCCTTCCCCGCCAGGCGAAGGATTTGACCGTCGCGCGTGCCCGGGGGAATGACGACATCGAGTGACGACCCGTCGGGCAAGGCGATGCGTTGCGGGCCCCCGTTCACGGCGTCGAGAAAGTCCACCTCGAGACGATAGCGCAGGTCATCGCCGCGCAGGTGGATTCGCCGCCCGCCGCCGCGCGAAAAGTAAGCGGAGAGAATGTCGTCGGCGTCGCCGAAATCGGCAAAACCTTCGGCGCTTTCGTAGCGCTGAGACCCGGGGCCAGCCTGTGCAAAATCGCGATAATACCGACGTTGCGGCTGCTCGTTTCCGGACGCGTCGATTTCACCGGAATCGAACCGCGCACGCTTCTTCTCATCGCCGAGAATGTCGTAAGCGGCGGAAATTTCCTGAAACTTGCTCTGCGCGTGCTTGTCCCCCGGATTGAGGTCGGGATGATACTGCTTGGCGAGCCGGCGGAAGGCTTTCTGGATGTCCTGCTGCGTGGCGTCTTTCGCCACGCAGAGCAGCTCGTAGGGATCGGCGTCGGCCATCGCGTCGGTTCTTCCCCTCCTCTGGGCGCAAGGGCGCAGATCAATTAAACGATAATCCGCGATTACGCGACATGAATTGACGGTCGTCGATGACGGCGACGAACGCAAAGACCACGTCGATGTTCCTCCCATTCATCCCCGGCAAGTCGGACGATCCACCTTTGCTCGAGGCGGTGATCGCGGTACAAAGTCGACCCGACCGTGGTCGGATCGGGCGCACAGCCGGCACGCGAGAATGTCGCTTTGAACCAGAGGAGGTCGCCATGACTGCGAGAACGGACGACTACGACGAGATCGTTCGCGTCATGCAGCTCTATATCGACGGATTCAACGACAATGACGTCAGCAAGTTCAAGGCGGCGTTTCACGAGGACGCGTGGATCTTCTACATCGAGGCCGACGGCGTCCTTCATAAAAACCTGATCTCCGAGAGCTTCGAGAGGTGGGCTGCGCCGCCCAGTTGGGGCGTAGTCGGTCGCTTCATCTCGGTCACTCAGGTCGGAGACGCTGCTTCGGTCCAGGTCAGCTGGGACAGGGCCTCGGACAAGTCCGGCGGGTATATCGACTTCCACAATCTGCTGAGGATCAATGGCGTCTGGAAGATCACCAACAAGACCGCCACTCACAGCAGCCGGTAGGTCGATAGTCTCGACCCGATTCCCATTCGATTGTCCGATGGCCTTCAGAGACGAACTGTTGATATTCGCGAAAGATTGGCGTCTACACGAAAAGGCCAACGAAATCAGGGCTCCGCGTAGCGTCGTGATCAAGAACTCAAGAACAAGCGATCGGTTGGCGCTTGGCTGAGATGGTTGCCTGGGACGAGTTTGCGGAATAGATTGAAATGTAAGTGCAGCCGGTCGGTCCCCGTTTGGGAGATTTCGCGATGCGCCTTTCAATCTTCACCACGCTCACTGCCGCAATCCCGCTGTTTGCGCCGACGGCGCGCGCGGCGGATATCGACCCTACCGTGTCGACCTACCACGCCGACGCGGCCCGCAGCGGGCACTATGTAGTGCCCGGCCTGACCTGGGCGAGCGCAGCAAACATGCGGCGGGATGCGGCGTTCGACGGTCATGTGCCGGGCAACGTCTATGCGCAGCCACTCTACTGGCATCCAGCGGGTTCGGCGCGCGGTTTGGTGATCGTGGCGACGGAAGAAAACGCGGTGGTCGCGCTCGACGCTGTCACCGGACAGACGGTCTGGCAGAGCCGCCTTGGTCCGGCAACCCCGATCGTGAAGCTTGATTGTGGCAACATCGACCCACTCGGCGTTACCGGCACTCCGGTCATCGAGGAGCGCACCGGTGCGCTCTATCTCGATGCTATGGTGGACCGCGGTGACGGGCCACGGCACCTGATATTTGGCTTGTCGCTCGCCGACGGCGCGGTGCTGCCGGGCTGGCCGGTGGATGTGGCCGACTCGCTGCGCGCGCTCGGCATGACCTTCAAAGCCCCCGCGCAAGGCGAGCGTGGCGCGCTCACCTTGGCCGGCGACAAACTCTACGTGCCCTATGGCGGCCACTATGGCGAGTGTGGCGACTTTCACGGCTGGGTGGTCGGGCTGCGTCTTGACCAGCCTGCGGCGTTTGCGGCCTGGCGGACCTTGGGCAGCAAGGGCGGCATCTGGGCGCCCGGCGGGATCGCCTTTGACGGCAGCCACCTGTTCGCCGCCACCGGCCACACCGCCGTCACAGAGCAATGGAGCGGCGCCGATTCCGTGATCCGCCTGGCGCCAGATTTGCTGTGGAAGCCTGTCCCCGAGGATTTCTTCACGCCGGCCGACTGGCGAAAGTGGGACCCAGGCTACGTGGTTCTCGCCTACAACAACCCAGTGGCCTTCGACCTGCCCGACGGCGGCCCGGGCTCAGCCCTGCTGTTCGCGCTCAACAAGGACGGCACCGCGTACCTGCTCGACCGCGCCAACCTCGGCGGCACCGGCCACCAGCTGCTAGTACAAGAAGTCGCCAAAGGTCCGGTTAACACCTCGCCCGCCGCCTGGCGGATGGGCCACGACATGATTGTGGCCTTCCAGGCCACCAGCTCGTCCTGCCCCGGGGGCATCTTTGAGGGCGGGGTAGTGGCGCTGCGCGTCTCGGGCGGTGCGCCGCCGGCAATCCACACAGCGTGGTGCGGCAAGGTGAACGGACATGGCGCTACGATCGTCACGACGAGCGACGATACGGCCGATCCAATCGTGTGGATCGTCGGCGCCGAAGGCGACGAACGGCTGCACGGCTTCCGCGGCGAAGACGGGCAGGCGCTGTTCAGCAGCGACCCGCTCGACGGCCTCCGGCATTACGTGACCATCCTGGCCGCTGCGGGCCGGCTCTATTTCGCGGGCGACGGCCAGGTTTTCGCGTTTGGCCTCGCCCACTGAGCCCTCGGTCAGACTTACGAGAGTCGGAGTTTCCGGGTTCCAGGGGACTATCAAACGAACGCGACCGCGCCTGGCTGGCGCTTGATGCCGACATAATGTGGACTGCGCCCTTCGGCTGAGACACGACTAATTCTGTGACACGGGCATGGGTTGGTTTGCTTCACGTTTCTGAGCTTGTCTGAATTCGTCTTCGAACTCAATGGGCGGCTTATAGCCGATCGAGG
>JBAQGU010000062.1:0-3178 GCA_049287975.1 Roseiarcus sp. | reverse complement strand
GGTCGAAATCGCCCGGGGGCGCCTCCAGCGCGAGGTCGCGCACCGTCCCGCCGACGAGGCGCGTCTCCTCGCCGCCGCCGTTGAGCAACTTCATGACGTCGGCGAGCGGGCCCTTGCGCAGCAGGCTCAGGTCGCGCAGGCGTCCGCCCGCCAGCGCGCTCACTCGAAATGCCCTTGTATGAGCACGCCGTTCTCGACATGGGCGGGAACGTAGAGGCCGTGGCCGCGCGGCGCGGTGAGGGCGAGAAAGACCAGGCCGAGCACGGCGGCGGCGAGCCCGGCGAGCGTCAGCAGCGAAACGCGGCCGCGGCTCCAGTGCTCCAGCGCCAGCGGAAATCGGGCGCGTAGCGCGAGGTAGACCGCGAACAGCGCGAACGGCGCGAGAAACAGGCCGAACGTATCGAAGACGGCGCGTCCCATCAGGAAAACAACCTCTCCCAGAGATTGCGCAAAATTCCGGCGGTGGCGCCCCAAATATAGCGCTCGCCATGAGGCATTGCGTAGAATTTTCGCGCTTTCCCCCGCCATTCGCGCTCCTGCAGCAGATGGTTTGCCGGGTCCATCAGCCAAGCGAACGGCGTCTCGAAGACTTCGGCGACCTCCTCCTCGTTGATCGTGAGCGTGAAGCCGGGATCGACGAGCGCCACCAGCGGCGCGACGCGAAAGCCCGTGCCGGTGAGATAGGGATCGAGCCAACCCAGCGGCTCGATGAAACGCGCCTCGAGGCCGATCTCCTCGCGCGCCTCGCGCAAAGCCGCATCCAGCGGGCTCTCGCCAGGATCGACCTGGCCCCCGGGGAACGCCACCTGGCCGGAATGGGCGCGCAAATGCGAAGCACGCAAGGTCAGCAGCACGCTGAGCCCTTCGGGCCGCGCGACGATCGGCGCGAGCACGGCGGCCGGCCGGGCTTTGGCGAGCGTCGCGGCGTCGGGGGGCGGTCCGTTCAGCGAATAGTCGCTGACGCGCGGCTCGCTCGTCCGAGCGAAGGCCTCCGGCGAAAGTTCGGGCGCGAGCTTGACGCGCACGAGGGCGCGCAAGTCGGCCGCGGAAAAGCCGGGCGGTATGGTCAAAGTCCCTCGATCTCGCTCGCGCGCCGCATCGGAAAGAACAGACCCGACGAGCGCACGCCGAACCAATCCTCGCCGTTCCACGCCTCGACTTCGCCGAGCGCGACCAGGTCATAGAACAGCGGGCGCTTGACGAGCGCCCAGAGTTCGCCGCGAACTTTCACATAGGGCTTGACGCCGTCGGCGGCGCCGGTCTCGAATCGCAGCGGGTGTTCGGCGTCCACCACGACGAAATCTTCGACATTGGTGCGAAACGCCAGGCGCGGCTGGCCGGAATCGTCCTCGCGTCGCATCTCGACGGCGAGAAACGGCGCGTCATCAACAGTTATTCCGACCCGCTCGACCGGGGTGACGAGGACATGGCGATCGGCGTCCTTGCGCAAGATCGAGGCGAACAGCTGGACCAGCGGCGCCCGGCCGATCGGCGAGCCGCGGTAAAACCAGGTTCCGTCGGCGGCGATGCGCATTTCGATCTCGCCGCAATAGGGCGGATTCCATAGATGGACTGGCGCGGGTCCCCGCCGGCGAGCCGCTGCGACCTCGCCCAGGCCCGCCAGCGCCTCGTCGGGTCCGCGGCTCACATTTTCGTTTTTGGGCGCCATAATCTCGCGGTGATTGTACGAAAGGGTCGGGACTCGACAGGAAGTGCGCGAGGCCTAATCTAGAGGCCAACGCCGCCGAAGGAAACACCGGAGACGATTCGCGTCCCACTCGTGGCCTTCTTTATGCAGGGCCGCGGGACGAGCGCGTTTCTATCCCACTACAGGAGAATACATGGCCATCGCTGAATTCGAGGCTAGCGTCGCCAAGGCCGCCGAAGCCACTCTCGCGCGCATCGTCGACGCGCGCGAGGCGATCGGCGCGGTGATTTTCGGACAGGACCGGGTCGTCGAGCAGACGCTGGTCACGCTGCTCGCCGGCGGTCACGGTCTTTTGATCGGCGTCCCGGGGCTCGCCAAAACCAAGCTGGTGGAGACGCTCGGCATCGTCATGGGGATGGATGCGTTGCGCGTCCAGTTCACGCCAGACCTGATGCCCTCCGACATTCTGGGCTCGGAGGTGATGGAGGAGGGAGCGGACGGCCGACGCGCGTTCCGGTTCATCAAGGGGCCGATTTTCGCGCAATTGCTGATGGCCGACGAAATCAATCGCGCGAGCCCGCGCACCCAGTCAGCGCTCCTCCAGGCGATGCAGGAGCATCACGTCACGGTCGCGGGCGTGAGGCACGATCTGCCGGTTCCCTTCCATGTGCTGGCGACGCAGAACCCGCTGGAACAGGAAGGCGCCTATCCCCTGCCCGAGGCGCAGCTCGATCGGTTTCTGATGCAGATCGACGTCGGCTATCCCGACCGCGCCGCCGAGCGCCGCGTTCTGATCGAGACGACCGGCGCGACCGATACCGTGGCCAAGCCGGCGATGACGTCGGCGGACTTGCTTTCGGCGCAGCGCCTCGTTCGGCGGGCGCCGATCGGCGACAACGTCGTCGAGGCGATCCTCGATCTCGTGCGCGCGGCGCGACCCGGGGAAGGCGATCCGGAATTGACCAAGGCGATCTCCTGGGGTCCGGGACCGCGCGCGGCGCAGGCGCTGACGCTGGCGAGTCGCGCGAGGGCGATCGTCGATGGCCGGCTCGCGCCCTCGCGCGAGGATATCGCGGCGCTGGCCGAACCCGTTCTGAAGCACCGCATGGCGCTTACGTTCGCTGCGCGGGCCGAAGGCGAGACGATCACCGCGGTGGTCGGACGTCTCGTCGCGAAATACGTGTCCTGAGGCGATGGCCACGGCTCCCGCGCCCTCGTCACGCCTTCGCGAACAGGCCGCCACGCTCGCGGCCCGCCTGCCCAGCCTCGTCGTCGCCGCGCGCCGGATCGCGCAGAGCGTGATGCACGGCGTCCACGGGCGGAGGCAGGCCGGTCCCGGGGAAACGTTCTGGCAGTTTCGCCCGTTCGTATCGGGCGAGCCCGCCGCGCGCGTAGACTGGCGGCGATCGGCGCGCGAGAACCACGCGTTCGTACGCGAGCGCGAATGGGAGGCCGCTCATACGCTCTGGCTCTGGTTCGACCGCTCGGCGTCGATGGCTTTCGGCTCGGAACTCGCGGCGAGCACAAAGC
>JBAQGU010000061.1:0-4614 GCA_049287975.1 Roseiarcus sp. | reverse complement strand
CCGTGGCGCATATCGCGCGCGAAGAGGGGCTCAGCGTGCAGCGCATTCGACGCATCCTCGCGGAGATGCTGGAAAGCCGCGAGATCGATCCGCCGGCCGGCTTCGTCCAACTGCAGATTGCCCGGCTCAGCGAAGCGATGATCGTGGCGCGCACGATGATGATGGAGGGCGATCTCCACGCGATGGATCGGTTGATCAAGCTGACGGGCGAACTCGACCGCTATCATGGCTTCGTGAACCCGTCGTTTTCGCTTCCCGCGGAAGGCTCGCCGCCGCCTCGCCTGGCCGGGCCGCGACGCGAATTGCCGGCGCCGGATTCGACGCCGCCGGAAGCCAGGGGGAAACTTTTCCTGCCTGTAAAGCATTGAAATCCCACGAAACCGGATTGGAATCGGCTGATTGGTCGTCCCCTCCCCGTTCTTCACGGGGAGGGGTCGGGGGGCTCTTCGCGAGTGCGATGAATGCCTTCGAGGGCAGCTTCGGACGCGACAGCCCCACCCCAACCCCTCCCCGCAAGAGCAGGGAGGGGAATTCCCGGTCTATTGCGTGGCGGCGACGGCCGGGGCGCTGACGCCCACGATCGGCCCGATCGGCACGAGTTCGTCGTCGCGATTGAGTTCGGGAGCATAGAGCGAGGACACCGAGCCGTCGAGAAACAAGGCATTGGCGCAGCCGAACCTGTCTTTGAACAGCATTGCGAAGGCGTGGAACGTCACGGGCTCGTCGGAAATCGCAAATAGGACATTGGTCCCGTCGCGCACGCAGACGCCATTACGGATCTTCGCAGATTCGCCGGTGGGAAGAATCCTGGGATGGACGCGCCCCTCGATCACCAGCATCGGACCAGACTGAGTGGCGAAGCGCGCGACCGGCGGATTGGCGAGATAGCGCGAGGTCTCGACGACCCCCGCGGTCCTCTCGCCAATCCAGAACACGCCGTTGGGCTTGAGATGGAAATTCGTTTCGCCGCCGCGCAAGTCGGCGCGATGCAACCGCTTGCCGTCCTCCATGTAGAGACCGACCGGCGACAGATCGCTCCCGTACATTCCCGCGTTCATCGCGAAACGCAGCGCGCGCCCGTGCGCCTTCAGCGACTGCGCCAGCGCGGCGAAATTGCCGTAAGGCTTGCGGTCGGCGTCGCGCCAATAGAGACGCACGTCGTCCCGCCGCACATCGAACGGACAGATGACGTAGCCCGCGCCGTCAAAAGTCTGGGGTCCGCATTCCGCGAGGGCCGCGGACGCGAACAGCGCGAAAAAACCGACCGCAAAGGCCGCGACCCCGCAGGCCGACGATCCAGGATTTCGAGAAGCGATCGAAACCGTCGAGGCCTCCTCAAAGTCGAATCGAACTCGCCGCGATCTTAGGCCGAGTTCGCTCCGCTAGCCAGCGGAACGCCAGCCTCCCAGCGCGCGCGTCGTTCAAAATGAGGTCCTTCGACGTTGTGTCATTCCCGCGAAAGCGGGAATCCAGAGCCACGGCACGCGCGGCCAAGTCTGGATGCCCGCTTTCGCGGGCATGACACTCTCCGACTCGCCGCTGGCTTCAGAGAACCTTTCCCGGGTTCAATATTCCGTCGGGATCGAGCGTCGATTTGATCCTGCGCATCAGATCCAGCGCCACCGGGTCTTTCGCGCGCGCGAGCCCCTCGCGCTTCATTTGCCCAATGCCGTGCTCGGCGGAGAACGAGCCGGAATAGCGGGCGACGATACCGTGAACGAGCGCGTTCGTCTCCTCCCATCTCGCGAGGAAGGCGCCTTTGTCCGCCGCCACCGGCTGGCTGACGTTGAAATGAATGTTGCCGTCGCCCATGTGGCCGAACGGCACCACGCGCGCGCCGGGAAGGAAGCGTTCCACGGCGGCGGTCGCTTCGGCCAAAAATTCCGGAATCGCGCCCACCGGAACCGACACGTCGTGCTTGATCGAGCCGCCCTCGAACTTCTGCACCTCGGACAGGTTTTCGCGCAGCGTCCAGAACGCCTTGCTCTGCTCGAGCGTCGCGGCGATCGCCGCGTCCTCGATAAGGCCTCGCTCGTGCGCTTCGGCGAGCAGCGCGGTCAGCGCTTCGTCGAGCCCGCTGGAGACCTGCGAGGCCGCCTCGATCAGGACATACCAGGCATCGCGCCCCGTCAGGGGATTGCGCGAGCCCGGCGCGTGCGCGAGCACGAAGTCGAGTGCGATGCGCGGCATCAGCTCGAAGCTGGTGACGGTCTGACCCAGCGCGGCGCGCGCGAGCCTGAAAAAGGCCAAGGCCTTCGTCGGATCGGCCAGGCCGACAAAGGCGGTGGCGCGCGAGCGCGGATTGGGAAACAGCTTCAACGCCGCCGCCGTGATGATTCCGAGCGTACCCTCGGCGCCGATGAAGAGGTTCTTCAAGTCGTAGCCAGTGTTGTCCTTGCGCAGTTTAGACAAAGCTTCGACGATCCGCCCGTCGGCCAGCACGACCTCGAGCCCGGTCGCGAGATCCCGCGCGTTGCCGTAGGCGAGCACCGCGACGCCGCCCGCGTTGGTCGAGAGATTGCCGCCGATCGTGCAGGTCCCCTCCGAGGCCAGCGAAAGCGGAAACAGGCGATCCGCGCCCTGCGCCGCGGCTTGCGCCTCCGCGAGCGTGACCCCGGCCTCGACGATCATGGTGTCGGTGAGCGGATCGATTTCGCGGACGCGATTCATGCGCCGCAACGAGAGGACGATCGCCGCGCCACCGCCGTCGGGCGTCTGGCCGCCCACCAGCCCGGTGTTGCCGCCCTGGGGCACGATCGGAACACGCGCCGCCGCGCAGGCCTTCACGACCGCGGCGACCTCGGCAGTCGAGCCCGGACGCACCACCGCGAGCGCGCGGCCGTGATAGAGGCCGCGCGGTTCGCTGAGATAGCCGGCCATCAGATCGGGATCGGCGAGCACGTTCGCGGGCGAGACGAGCCCAGCCAGCGTCGAAAGAAATGCAGCGTGTTCGCCAGCTCCGCTCAACCGAGCACTCCTCTCGGACGCCGTTTGGCGCGCCGGCGCCGGAATGTCGCGAGGATCTCGACATGGGGAGAAAAGCGAAACTGGTCAAGCGGCGTGATCGATTCAACCGCGTAGCCGCCGTCGATCAGCAGCCGCGCGTCGCGCGCAAAACTGTCGACGTTGCAGGAGATCGCGACGACGACGGGCACGCGGCTTTCGCCGAGCGCGCGCGCCTGGGCGAGCGCCCCCGCGCGCGGTGGATCGAACAGCACCGCGTCGAACGGCTCGAGCTCCTCGGGCCGCAGCGGACGCTGGAACAGATCGCGCGCAACGGCCTCGATCGCCCGGAGGCCCCGCGTTTCGCCACTCGCGCGCTCCAGCGCCCGGATGGCGGGGGCGTCGAAATCGGCGGCGAAGACTTCGTGCGAGGCGGCGAGGCGGAGCGCGAAAGCGCCGACGCCGCAGAAGAGATCGGCGACCCGCCGCGCGCCCGCGAACGCAGCCGTTGCGCCGTTCGCCAAAAGTTCCTCGCCTGCGATCGTCGCCTGCAGAAAGCCGCCGGGCGGAAGGATCGCGCGCGCTCGCCCGAAGGCGACGGTCGGCGCGCGATGTTCCACGACGATCTCGCCGTGATTAGAGACCCGCGCGAGATCGAGCGTCTCGGCCGCGCGGGCGAGCTTGCGCCGCTCGACCGCCTCCAGCGACCCCGACCCGCGGAGGTCGAAATCGAGGCCCGTCAGGCTCGCGGTCGCTTGAATGTCGAGCGGTTTGGCGAGTCCGCGCAATTCGCCGGCGAGCGCGCGCGCGGCCTCGATCGCCCCCGCCATCTCGGGAGCGAACAGCGGACATTCGTCGATGTCGACGATTTCGTGCGCGCGGGCGCGCATGAAGCCGACGTCCTCCCGGCCATGCGAATGGAACCGCGCGTGAAACGTCGCGCGCCGCCGTCCGGCGCCGTGCGCATCGATCAGGGCGCCGACTTCGGCCTCGACTCCGGCCCGCGCGAGCGCCGCGACGAGCGAGTCGCGCTTCCACTCGGAATAGAGCTGCGGGCTCATATGCTGCGCCGCGCAGCCGCCGCAATCCCCGAAATAGCGGCAGATCGGCGTCGCGCGATCGGGGCTGGCGGTCAGGATCGTGAGCCTCTGCCCGTCCCAGCGCACGCGTTCGCCCGGCAACGCCAGCGGAACGACACGCGCCTGGGCGAGCCCCTCCCCGCGCTTGTTCAGACCGTCGATCGTCTCCTCGTGAGCCAAATCATCCATGCCGCGCGGCATACAGGAATTCGCGCGCGCCGTCGCCGCCCAAGATGGGCGAGGGGATCGCGCCGAGGCTCGCCCAGCCGAGCGCCTCGACGCAGGCGCGCACCGCCTCGCACGCCTCGGCGAGCGCGGCGGGGTCCTTGACCGCGCCCTTGACCAGCCGCGCGCGCCCCACTTCGAACTGCGGCTTGACGAGACTGACGAGCCACGCCGGGCTTCCGGCGAGGCCCAAGACGTGTGGCAGGACAAGGCGCTGCGAGATGAAACTGACGTCGCACACGATGCCGGCCGGCGGCTCGCCGAGGAGAGCGGCCGTCAGGCGGCGCGCGTCGAGGCCTTCGTGCGAAGCGACCCGCGGGTCGGCTCTCATACGCGCGTCGAGCTGGCCGTGGCCGACGTCGATCGC
>JBAQGU010000060.1:0-4439 GCA_049287975.1 Roseiarcus sp. | reverse complement strand
GCCTTTCGGGCGGGCCGGCGCGGGCCGGCGGTCAGCGCATGAGTTCGCGCGCGGAGCCGGTGGGCTTCGCGCGCGGCTTACATAGCGACGATGGGGGTTTGGAGCAAGAGCGGAGTGCGGGCGAAGGCAATATCACAAATGTCCAGTCGCAAGCCGCGCCGAAGGCTCGCGCCCTCATCGCTCCGCGAAGGCCAGTTTCGCGCCCAGCGCGACGAAGGCGCCGGCGAACGCGCGTCGCATCCAGGTCAGCACGCGGGGGCGGGAGACGACATGATCGCGGATCGAGGCGGCGAACAGGCCGTAGCCGACGAAGATCACGAAAGTCATCGCCATGAACACGCCGCTCGAGCCGAGCACCTGCAGCAACGGATGCGCCTCGTTCGCGCCGATGAGCTGCGGCAGGAACGCCACGAAGAAAATCGAGAGTTTCGGGTTGAGAAGATTGATCGCGACAGCGGTCGCGATCACCTGATGATCGGAACGCGCCCCCGTCTGCCGCTCGACCTTCAACGCGCCGTGCTCGCGCAGCGTGCTCCAGGCCATGAACAGGAGATAGGCGACGCCGATGTATTTGAACGCCTGAAAGACCATTGCGCTCGCGTGCAGCACCGCGGCCAGCCCGAGGATCGCGGCCGCGATATGCGGACAGATCCCCAAAGTGCATCCCAGCGCAGCGACAACGCTGGCGCGAAAGCCGCGCGACAGGCCTGTTCCCAGGGTATAGAGCACGCCCGTCCCGGGCGAAACGCAAACGATCAAGGACGTGATCAAGAAGGCGATGGTCATCTTTGTCCGCCCTGGGGATGCCGGACGACGTCAACCGGGGGCCTGGCCTAACGCGAGTCCGTTCCCCCATAGGGAACGCGACATTCCCGATCGGCGGCCCTGGGACCCATTTGTAGCGCGGCCTACCGATCGATGCCGTCGCCGAGTTCGTACAGCATCCATTTTCTGAAAAGTTTTACTTCGGGACGGTCGAAGGTGCTGTCCTTTGTGACCATCCAGTACGAATGGCCGCTGGGCGCCGCGTGATCGATGGCGCGCACGAGACGCCCGCGCTCGAGATCCTCGTCGACGAGCGGCCGGCGACCGAGCACGATGCCCAGCCCATGCGTCGCTGCGTCGAGGCCCATCAACACCGAATCGACGTAGAGGCCGGCTTCCCGGCTGGGCGGCGCTTCCGTTCCGGTGGCCTGAAGCCATTGGTCCCAATCGGCCGAGACGCCGGTGACCCTGATCAGGGGGCCGCGCGCCAGAATCTCCGCCTTGGTCAAGCGGTCGAGCTGGCGCTTCAGCGACGGCGAGCAGACGGGTATCAAGTCCTCCTGGACGAGCCGGACCCAGTCGGCGCCGGGTTTGTCTGTGTCCGATAAGCGAATTGCGACGTCTATCTCTTCGAGCGAGGCGGGGCCGTCGGATGTGTCAATCGTAATGTTGATATCGGGGAATTGCCTCGTGAAGCCCGCCAAGCGAGGCAGCAGCCAACGTCGGGCGAAGGGCGGTGCGCTGCTCACGAACAGCGATCCTGTCGCTCTGCGTCCCGGGAGCCGATCGGTGGCTTCGGCCAGCCCCTCCAAAGCCTGGCCGACAAGCCGCGCGTAACTTTCCCCTTCGGAAGTCAAGGCGAGACTTCGCCCTTCCTTTCTGAACAGTTCGGTTCCGAGCCATAGCTCGAGCGTCCGGATTCCGTGGCTGATGGCGCTCGGCGTCAGATGCAGTTCCTCGGCGGCGAGCGCGAAGCTGACTCGGCGGGCGGCGGCGTCGAATATGCGAAGCGTGTTGAGCGGAGGCAGGCGAAAGACCATGTGACCGACTCAACTCGGGGCCGACGACTCAGTATTCGTTGGCGCGGCCGGCGGCGCTTCCTTGAATTGGGCCATCTCCTGTTGCAGCCATTGACGGAACTCGACGATCTCCGGCCGGCTCATAGTCTCCGACAAGCCTACCAGCCAATAACCAGCTTCCGCGCGCGCCGACGGCAACCCGATGGTCACGAGCGCGCCAGAGTCCAATTCCTGATCCACGATCGGTCGATGGCCCAATGCGAAGCCGAGGCCTTGAATCGCTGCGTCAATCGACATTTGGATCGTGTCCACCATGAGGCCGCGCCGGCAATCGATCGCGCCGTACCCAGTGATACGGGCCCAGCTGTCCCAATCCTCGGAAACCCGCGTCAGATGGATCAGCGGCGCGTCACAGAGCGAAGCCGGACGATCGAGTTTTTGAAGGAGAACCGGCGAACAAACAGGCACGAGCACCGCGTTCAGCAGCGGGACGGCGGACAGACCCGGCCACTCTCCCTTACCCAAGCGTATCGCTACGTCGAACCCGTCCCGCGGGAATTCAACCGTCCGATATGACGTGTCCAGATCGATCCGAAGCGAAGCACGTGTGGCCGTGAAGCGCGTCAGCCGCGGCAACAACAGACGCGCCGCGAACGTCGGCGTCACGCTCATGGCCAACCGCGACCGAGGGCGGCTCGACGGCACTTGATCGGTGGCGCTCGCCAACGAGGCCAACGCCTTCTGAACTTCCGGCAAGTAGCTCGCGCCCGCCTCGGTCAAGCCCAGCGCCCGGCTGCTTCGAACGAAGAGCGGCACGCCGAGCCAATCCTCGAGAGATTGGATTCCATGGCTCACCGCGCTCGCGGTGATATCGAGCTCTTCGGCCGCCGACTTGAAGCTCGAGCGCCTTCCCGCGGCCTCGAAGAGCCGCAGACTATTGAGGGGAGGCAGGCGGTGGACCATTCAGTTTTCCATTAGCACGCCGGAGTCGATATCGCCGCAACTCCGGCAGGCTCTAGATGAATTCCCCTCATTCGGAAATGACCTTTCTTCATCGACGCCCGAAATCGGATCGGCAAGCGCCGGGCGCCCAAGCGCTGCATCGAAAACCAAGCGAGCAGTGGCCAGTATCGGGTTTCGCGCCGACGATCGATGATTCCCTCTCACGAGCGATGAACAAATTCTCGTTTGCCGAGATCGAAGGCCGCCCTATTTCGACCAGCAGCAACTTTACTGCGGGGAATACAATGTCTCTACACCTATTGCACTCTAGAACCGTGTGGCCCTCCTCTCCAATTTGGAAGCCGTGCCGCATACTGGGAGAATGGCTCGAATCCCTCAGGGAGATCCTGGCAACCTGGACGTCGCGGTCTCGGGAGCGAAATCTTCTGGCGCAGATGTCGGATGCTGACCTGAAGGACATCGGCGTCTCGCGTTATGACGCCATGATGGAAATCCAGAAGCCGTTCTGGCGGCCATGAGTCCGCTTCCGGCTTCTCCTAGCCTGGTTCGTCCGTCGAGCCCGTACCCGCTCGGCGGGAGCGCTACATCGGCATACGGGCCGACGATGTGGGCCGGCGAGGCCTACGAACCCGGCGACCTCATCGTTACCCGTTCTTTGAGCGAATCCGATTGGGGCATGATCCGGGCGTTCGTCCGAAACATCGAACAGAACGATCTTCGACTGAGATTCGGAGGCGCCATCGATTTCCATGACGAAGATTCGCTGAGGCGACGTTTCGGCGTCAATCCGAACTCGGGAGAAATCGCTTGGTTATTGGACGAGCGCTCTTCGATCGCCGGAATCTCGCATCGGGTCCTGATTTCGCCATTCGAAGCCGAGATCGCGCTCATCGTCCGGTCGGATTTGAAACGAAGGGGAATCGGGACTCGGATGTTGAACTCTCTGATCCGCCGCTCGACCGAGGAGCGGCTGCAGACGGTGAGCGCATTCATCCTCTACGAAAATCGCGCAATGCTCGAGTTGGCCAGGAAGGCAGGGTTCGTGGCGCGCGCGACGCTCGGATTCAACGTGGAGCTGGCGCTCGCGCTGGGGCGGCGCGGCGCCCATTGATGGGTCGCGGGACATTCGCAAGCGGGGCTAGCCGCGCTCGCTCAGCCTTGCCACGACAGCGTCCGGCTTTTGACAGCGCCGGCATTCCGCGCGAGTTTCGTCGATCCACGGAGCTCGCCATGACCCCCTCGCATTGGACCTATGCCGGCGCCGCCGAAATGGCCGCTGCGCTCGCCGCGGGGGCGGTCTCGTCCGTCGAACTCGCCGAGGCGGCGATCGCGCGGATCGAGGCGGTCGACCCAAAGATCAACGCGGTCTGCGTGCGTGACTTCGATCGCGCGCTCGACGCGGCGCGGGCGGCCGACGCTCGGCTTGCGGCGGGCGAGCGTGGACCGCTGCTCGGCGTGCCGATGACGATCAAGGAATCCTTCAATCTCGCGGGGACGCCGACCACCTGGGGCTATGTCGAGGCGAAGGACTTCAAGCCCGACGAGGACGCCCTTGCGGTCCAGCGCGTCAAGGCCGCCGGCGCCGTCATCGTCGGGAAGACCAACGTGCCGGTTTCGCTCGGCGACTGGCAGAGCTACAACGACGTCTATGGCGTCACCAGGAACCCCTACGACCTCGGGCGCTCGCCGGGC
>JBAQGU010000059.1:0-2817 GCA_049287975.1 Roseiarcus sp. | reverse complement strand
CCACGCGCAACTTGCGAACATAGTCCGCGGTCGGCGCGTGCCCGTCCTCGAGGGACACCAGGATCACGCCGTCATTGACCCCGATGGCGGAGCCGTCCAAAAATGCGTAGTTATAGGTCCGCGCTGGCAAGCCGATATTGTCGACGATGAGGCCGCGCTCGCGCTCCGGGATAATTTCGCGAATCTTGTCCTCGACCGCCTGGAATATCCGCTCGGTCGATTCGATCCGGGTTCCAGCGGGCGCTCGAACGTGCAGCTGTATTTGCCCGCCGTCGATGACGGGGAAGAAGTCGCGACCTACAAGTGACAGCAAAACACCTCCGAGCCCCAGCACCAGGATCGCGATGACGGGGACGATCCAGCGTCGTCGCAGAAGGGAGGCGAGGAGCTCGACATAGCCGGAGCGCATGCGCTCGAAGCTGCGATCGAAGCCTTGGCTGAATCGGCCGAACCAACCGCGCGGGCCGTTCGTGTGATGGCTCTCGCCCTTGAGCAGCAGGCCGATTGTGATGGGTGTCAAGGTGCGGGAGAGCCCGTAGGACGCCAGCATCGCGAACACGACAGCGAGCCCGAGCGGCGTAAACAGGTATTTTGCCGGACCCTCGAGGAAAACCACTGACGTAAACACGCAGCTTATGGCGAGCGTCGAGACCAAGGTCGGCACCGCGATCCCGGCGGCGCCGTGGAGGGTGGCCATCGGCAGCGGCTGGCCTTCCTCGGTGAGCAGGCGGTGGGTGTTCTCGATCGTCACGGTGGAGTCGTCCACGAGGATGCCGACCGCGAGCGCAAGGCCGCCGAGCGTCATCGTATTGAGAGTATCACCGAGAAAGAACAATACGACGAGCGAGGACAGGATGGCAAGCGGGATCGAGATCATCACCACCAGCGTCGATCGCCAGGATCCGAGAAAGAGCAGGATCATCAAGGCGGTCAATCCGGCCGCGATCGCGCCCTCGCGCACCACGCCTTGGACCGACTGAGTGACGAACACGGATTGGTCGAAGAGTTCTCCGATCCGCAAGCCTGCCGGAGCGGCGGCGCGGAGGGTCTTCAAGGCGTTCTTCACACCGTTGACGACGGTGACCGTAGAGGCGTTGCCATTCTTGATGATGCTCAGCAGAACTGAGCGTCGACCGTTTTCGCGAACGACGTTCTGCTGCACCAACCAGCCGTCATGCACCTGGCCGACATCCTTCATGAAGATCGTGGCGCCGTTCACGACCTTGATCGGAATATTGTTGAGGTCGGCGATACTCGGCGGGGTCGCGTTGGTCATCACCGTGTATTGGATCTCGCCCATCTTGGAAGTTCCTGACGGCAGCGTCAGGTTTTGCGCATTGACGGCGTTCACGATGTCCAACGGGGTCAGGCCCCGCGACTCGAGCTTGAGGGGATCGATGTCGACCATGATCTGGCGGTATTTGCCGCCGGCGGGCGTCGGCAGCGTGACGCCAGGGACTGGAGCAAGCCCCTGGCGCACCCGATAGATGCCGTAGTCGTAGAGCTGCTGCTCGTTCAGAGTGTTCGAGCTCAGGCTGAGCTGCAGCACCGGAACGCTCGAGGCGTTGAATTGCACCACCCACGGGGGCTCGATGCCCGCCGGCATCAACGCGCGAATGGAGTTGGTCGCCGCGACGATCTGCGCGATCGCGAGGTCGAGATTGACGTCCGGCTGGAAGTAGATCTTCTGCACCGAAACTCCATTCAGCGTCTGCGCCTCCATATTCTTGATACCCGTGACGCTCGAGCTGATCGAATATTGGGCGTAGATGGTGACGCGCTGTTCCATCTCCGGCGTGCTGAGGCCGGTGTACTGCCAGATGACTGACACGACAGGAATGTTGATCTCCGGGAAGATATCTTCCCGCATGCTGTAAATCGCGATGCCGCCGAGAAAAAGCATGAGCGCGGCCAGCACGTAGAAGGTATGCGGAAATTTCAACGCGAATCGAACAATGCCCATGGATCCGCTCCGGGGTTGACGATGACGAGGCTCGCACCTGCGCAGCGCAGGTGCGAACAAATCACATCCAAAAAATCGGCCCGACAGGTGTCCAGTTCCGCCGGATGTTCGAGCCTGGTTTCATACTCTGGACCGACCCTGCCGTTGAGCGACGCGGAGCCGATTTACTTTGTCGGGTTGCGAGCTACCGCATAGTTCAGCAGCCAAGCGTCAAGAGGGTCACCGAGCCGCCGCGGATGGTGGCGGTCGATGAGGGCGAAGACGAGCCGGCTGTCGAGAGACCAACCAAGCTTGGGCAACTCGTCCCTTGCACGACGGGCGGCGGGCTCAGCCCGGCGTCGCTCAGATTGGTGGTTCCCAGCGAAACGACAGGTGCGCCGGTCACCGCGGACGATCCCGACACGTTCAGCGCCTGCGCGGGGGACGGCGGGCTCAGCCCGGCGTCGCTCTGATTGGTGGCTCCCAGCGGGATGGTTGGCGCTCCGAGATACGTCGATGCGTAGTTGCTCACCGCGATCGATCCAGGCACGCTGGATAGGCCGGCGGCCAAATTGACGCCGCCGGTCGTAGTGGCGACGCAGCCCGGCGGCAGCGCCGCAACGCCGGTCGGCGCGCTAGTATCGAACCCGGAAAAAGTGGGCATTGGCGTACTGTCCGAAGTGATGGCATCGGGACAGCCGCTACCGCCCCCGACCGGAGCGGCGGGTAGCGGAGACAATCCCACCACGAAGAGGTCGGATAGGCCCAAGTCGATCCCGGAGCCGCCGACGGGCGACGTGGTCACTACGGCGCCCAGAGGAGACGCCGTTCCGGACCCGGGCGTAGGGGGCGCGCCGAAACCGCCCTGCTGCGCG
>JBAQGU010000058.1:0-5412 GCA_049287975.1 Roseiarcus sp. | reverse complement strand
GTTCATGAGCGGAGCGCGGCAAGTCAAAATTCTATTGGATGAAAAGTCGATAGCGCAGCGAATCGCCGAACTGGCCCGGGAGATAGCCGCCGCTGAGCCCAAAGACTTGTTGGTCGTCGCGATCCTGAAAGGCTCGTTCATGTTCGCAGCGGATTTGCTGCGCGCGCTCCATCGCGTCGGACTCGAGCCGCACGTCGAATTCTTTCATCTTTCGAGCTATCGAGCGGGGAAGGTCTCCTCCGGCGTCGTCACGATCCTGAGGGATATCGAATCATCGGTGAAGGATCGGGATATCCTGTTGATCGACGACATTCTGGAATCGGGTCGGACGCTCGCCTACGCCAAGGATCTGCTGGTTGCGCGCGGGGCGCGGCGCGTTCTAGTTTGCGCGCTGCTGCAAAAACCGGGCAAGCGCGAGGTCGACGTCGAGGCCGACTTCGTCGGCTTCGTCTGCCCTGATTTGTTCGTCGTCGGTTATGGGATGGACGTCGCGCACGCGTACCGCGAGCTGCCGTTCATCGGCCATGTCGTCGAGGCCGCGGAGGTCGGATGAAAGAAGATCGTTCGGAGCAATTCGAAAGCCGGTTTCAATCGTTCGCCAGCCGCGGCGGCCCCGCGCACGGCGCCGAGCGGACGCTAGCCTTGCGGGCGGAACTCGGCAGGCTCGGGCTGGCGGGATTCATCGTGCCCCGCGCCGACCGACACCAGAACGAAAACGTTCCGGCCTCGGACGAACGCCTGCTCTGGCTCACCGGATTTTCCGGGTCGGCCGGCTTGGCGATCGTGCTTCAGGACAAGGCCGCGCTGTTCGTAGATGGTCGGTACACCCTGCAAGCTCCGGCGCAGGTCGACATGGCCTTATATCAGCCGCTCAACATCGCGGAGAGCGCGCCGGCCGATTGGATCGAGGCGAATCTGAAGCGCGGCGATCGTTTGGGTTACGACCCTTGGCTGCACACGCCAGACGCCGTCGACCGATTCTCCAAAGCCTGCGCCAAGGTCGGCGCCGAACTCGCGCCGCTGGAAAACAATCCGATCGAAGCGATCTGGACCGATCGGCCGAAGGAGCCTGTCGGCTCCGTCACCGCGCATCCCCAGCGTTGGGCCGGAGAGAGCGCGTCAGCCAAGATCGCGCGGGTTCAGGCGGACCTGAAAGCGGTGGAAGGACTTGTCGTCAGCGACGCGCATAACATAGCTTGGCTGTTCAACATTCGCGGCGCGGATGTCGTGCATACGCCGCTGCCCCTGAGCTTCGCGCATGTTTCCAAATCCGGGAAGCCCACGTTGTTTGTCGACTCGCGAAAATTGTCCAATGCCGTGCGAGCTCGTCTCGCCGACGTGGCTGACATCGAGGAGCCCGATCGCCTTTTGGGATTTGTCGGCGCGCTCGGCGCCGACGGTTCGCGCGTGGCGTTCGACGCCTCGACGGCGCCGGCGATTCTGACGCAGGCATTTCAACGCGCGGGCGGTGAGCCGGCGGTCGGCCCGGATCCGATCACGTTGATGAAAGCCTGCAAGAACAAGATCGAACTGGCGGGCGCGCGGGCGGCGCATGTGCGCGACGGCGCGGCCATGACGCGATTTCTCGCTTGGTTCGAGCGCGAGTCGCCAAGGGGAGGCCTGACCGAGATTTCTGCTGCGGAAGCCCTGGAGACCTTTCGACGCGAGACGGGAAAGCTGAAGGATATTTCGTTCGCGACCATCGCCGCGGCGGGCCCGCACGCCGCGATTCCCCACTATCGCGTGAGCGAGGAATCGAATTTGAAGGTGGGAAAGGGCCTGTTCCTGATCGATAGCGGCGGCCAATACGAAGACGGCACCACCGATATCACACGGACCATTACGGTGGGAAAGCCCAGCCGGGAAATGCGGGACCGGTTCACTCGCGTGCTGAAAGGCCACATTGCGATCGCGCGCGCGGTTTTTCCCAAGGGAACGACGGGTGCGCAGATCGACGCGTTCGCGCGGCAGGCCCTGTGGCGCGCGGGACTGGATTTCGACCACGGCACGGGACATGGCGTCGGGTCCTACTTGTCTGTGCACGAAGGCCCGCAGCGGATCGCCAAGGCCGGAACGGCCGCGTTGGCGCCAGGGATGATCATATCCAACGAGCCCGGATATTACGCCGCCGATCGGTACGGCATTCGGACAGAGAACCTCGTGGTTGTGGAACCCCGGGCCGTTCCGGGGGCCGAACGCGAGATGTTCGGCTTCGAAACCATCTCGTTGGCGCCCATCGACGCCAACCTCATCGACCCAAGGCTGCTCGACGAGGAAGAAGTCGCCTGGCTCGACGCCTATCACGCAAAAGTGCGCGCTGCGCTCTCGCCGCACGTGAACCGAAAAACCCGAAGCTGGCTGGTCCAAGCCACGCGCCGGCTCGCTCGGTGACGGTATCCCCCGCGAGGGGGAAGGGGCGCGTGATCGAAGCGTTCGCCGCCGCTTGTCGGAAACGCAGCAGTGAGATAAATTATCCACGCGGCCAGCGGGTATGCGGAGAATGTCGACGGAGTCGTACCCGACGACGCATGGCTCGGGATGCACCCCTGCCTCTCGACGGCATACGCGCCGATGCTCGGTTTAACGCGGTGGTTCAGAGTTGAACTCGGGCGCCGGGATCGAGAGCCGGGCCAAAGTGGTCTGCAATCCAAGAAACGTCTTGTCTCAAAAGTGGAGGATACGATGTTTTCACGTTCACATTTTTGGATCACAACAGCCCTAGTAGTCGGAACGATCGCGCCCGCGACGGCGCAGCAGTCCTTGCGCCACTATCTGACATACTTCAAATACTCCGACGCTGCTATCAAAGCCATGACGGAAAACCCCATGGACCGCGAAGCGGCCGCTCGAAAGTTGGCGGAAGGGTTCGGGGGCAAACTGGATGCGATCTATTGGACCACTTCCGGCGCCTACGACGGATTTGCGGTGTTTGAGTACCCGGACGACGTGACCGCGGAGGCGTCGAACGCATTGACGCGTGCGACGGGAAATTTTCAGAGAATAGAAGCCATGCCGATTCTCACCGCGGATGAGCTGAAAGCCGCGATGCAGAAGGTGAAGGACGTCAAGGCGACCACGGCATACACGGCGCCGACGCAAACGAAGTAGCTTCGACGACGAGGGCATATGATGAGCAATCATCGTATGCCCTGATTGCTTGGGCGCATGAATATCAATCGCCAGACCGCGCGCGGCGAAAATACCTAGCGCGACGGCGCCCCGAAGGCCCAAGGCGACGCGGCTAAATAATTCATCAACTCAATTTATGCCGGGGGCCGACGCGTCTCGACGGAGACGGGTCATGCTCGCGAATGGGAGCATCCGGGACACCACGACACTACAAGACTTGCCGCGTTGCGCCGCTTTCAACGACTTGCGGGCTGAGGCGGCGCTTCGTCGTTTCCCCACGGCTGGATCCCCGCTTTCGTGGGGATGACAAGCGTTGGCTCGAGCGGTCGAGATACAGCGGTTGTTTCGAGACGTCGCCTAACGCTCGGCGAGTCGAATTCGAGGCGAGAGCGAGGGGAGAGTTTGCGCGCGCCAGATTTCCGGGTAGGGATGACGTGCATATTATCCGTAGAGGAGGGGAACTTGTCCGACGCCGTCGAGAAGCCTGAAACTGTCGGAATGAGCGGACGACGCCTGGAACTCGTCAGGCCGGTCATGCAGTCCTATGTCGACCGCGGCGTTTACTCCGGGATCAGCACGCTGATCGCGCGGCGGGGAAAAGTCGTGCATTCCGAGCAGTTCGGTTGGCGCGACAAGGAAGCGCGGCTGCCCATGTCAGCCGACACGATCTTCCGCCTCTATTCGATGACCAAACCGATTGTCTGCACTGCGCTGATGACGCTGTACGAAGAAGGGCGTTGCAGGCTGATCGATCCCGTGGCCGCCTATATTCCGGCGTTTGGTCGCGTGAAGGTGCTGAACCCCGACGGAGACCTGGTCGATCCGGCGCGCCCCGTCAACCTGCGCGACCTGATGACGCACACGAGCGGACTCACCTACCATTGGCTCGACGACTTTCCGGTCGGCGAAATGCATAAGGGGAGCAAGCTCTTCGACGCGAGCTGCTCCCTGGAAGCGGCGATCGATGACCTCGCCCGGTTTCCGTTGGCTTTTCAGCCGGGATCGCGATGGCACTACAGCGTCGGCATCGACGTGATCGCGCGGATTATCGAAGTGATCGGCGGCCGCCCGCTCGGCGAGTTTCTGCGCCAGCGGCTGTTCGAGCCGCTGCAGATGCGCGATACGGCGTTCGAGGTGCCGCCCGAAAAAAGAAATCGCCTCAGCGCAATGTACGGGCGCCCCGATATAACAAATCAGACCCTGCGCGACGTATTCGAGGCTTGGCGCAACGGCGTCAACGAACGCCTCGATCTCTCCGCCACTTACCCCGTCGACGCCCCGCACGTGTTCGTCCGCGGCGGCCACGGCCTGTTCGGAACTACCGGCGACTATTTTCGCTTCGCCCAGATGCTGGCCAATGGCGGCCATCTCGACGGCGCGCGGATACTCGGACGCAAGACCCTCGAGCTGATGCACGCGAATCACCTGCCGATGTCGCTCCTCCCGATCGCTATCGGGATGCTGCCCATGCCCGGCTATGGCTTCGGTCTCGGCTCGCGCGTGGCGCTCGACGTCGCCCAAACCGCGGTCTCGGGCTCGGTCGGCGAGTTTGGCTGGGCGGGCGCCGCGACGACCTACTATTGGGTCGACCCGCGGGAGCAGATGGTCGGGCTGTTCATGACTCAGTCGATGATGGGCTTCGATCCGCCGCAATTCGATCTCCGCGCGCTCGCCTATCAGGCGATAGAGGACTAAGGCCACGCCGTTCAAACAAATGAATCAACTCGCGGTAAGCCAGGTCGGAGCCGACGATCGATCACGGGCGTGGCCTTACCAACAATTTTCCGAGAATCGACCAAGCTGAACCGACGCGGTCAGCGACCGCGTCTACAGCAGCGCCCGAACTTTGCCCCTCGTACGCGGGGATCATCCTGTCGAGCGGCTGAGGATTGACCTTCATTATCATCGCGTGCGCGACGATCATCGTTTGGCCGATCCTGGCGATCTGCAACCGGACCGCGGCTTTCGATCTGCGACGCCCGCCGAACCCCGAGCTTCTCGATGCGCGCGATCTGTCGGCGCCCGGAAATTGGCATGCCGTCCCTGGACTTGATCCGGGGATTGACCCGTGCATCCAGGGCCGACGTTCGCGGATAATCAAAAACGGCGCCGCCTGGACGCCCGGCATGGCCGGCGGCGGCGGGGCGTCGCCTATGCGCGACCGAGAGCCCGCCGATCAGCCGCTCCAAGATCCGCAACCCGCGATCCGGCGCCTTGCGTCGCCGCCCGACGCGAGGCGCGGCGGAGCAACCGGCGTCGGCGTTGCCGTGTCTGCCGTCGTTT
>JBAQGU010000057.1:0-1789 GCA_049287975.1 Roseiarcus sp. | reverse complement strand
TTTCGCCACCGCCGACCAAGCCGAACCCAGCGCGGTCAGCGACCGCGCCTACAAGGCGGCCGGCTTCGCTGCCCCTACGCCCCCAGCGTCGAGTTCTTCAGCGGCAGCGAGCGGATGCGTTTGCCGGTGACGGCGAAGATCGCGTTGGCGACGGCCGGCGCGATCGGCGGGGTGCCGGGTTCGCCGATGCCGCCCCATTTGGCGCCGCCTGACAGCGCGAAATGCGTCTCGATGACTGGCGAGTCCGCCATGCGCGCGATCTCGTAATCATGAAAATTGCTCTGCTCGACCCGACCGCCGCGGATCGTGATCTGGCCGAACAGCGCCGCCGTCAGGCCATAGAGCACCCCGCTTTCGATCTGCATCTCCACATTGAGCGGGTTGACGACATGGCCGCAATCGACGCAGGCGACGACGCGCTCGACCCTGACTTCGCCCTTGTCGCTGACCGCGACCTCGGCGACCTCGCCGACGATCGTCCCAAAGGCCTCGTGAATCGCGAGCCCCCGCGCGCTCCCCTTCTTGATCGGCTTGCCCCAATCGCCCTTGTCGGCGAGTTTGTCGAGTACGGCGAGGAAGTCGGGCCGGTCCAGCAGCAGCGCGCGGCGGAACTCGTAAGCGTCCTTGCCCGCCGCGTGGGCGACCTCGTCGATGAAGCTCTCGACCGCGAACGCGTTCTGCGACGACCCCACCGAGCGCCAGAACATCACGGGCACATGGGTGTTCTTCAGCGCGAAACCCACCTTCAGAGCCTCAGCGCGGTAGGGAACGTTGCTCAACCCCTCGACCGCCATCGGTTCGATGCCATTTGCCGGCATGGCCCAGCCGAGCGAGCGAAGGATCGAGCCGACGGCGGTGCGGAATTCGAACGCTTCTGGCATCCCGTCGGGCGCGAGCGCCGCGCGCAGCCGCAAGGCGGCCTGCGGGCGGTAGCGATCGTGCTGGATGTCCTCCTCGCGCGTCCAGACGAGCTTCACCGGCTTGCCGACCGCCTTCGAGATCTGCACCGCCTGCCGCAATTCGTCGTTGACCGAGCGCCGGCCGAATCCGCCGCCGAGGAAACAATTGTGGATATAGACGTTGCGCGGATCGACGCCGCCTGTCTTTGCGGCGAGCTTGATCGCCGCCTCGGGAAACTGGGTGCCCATCCAGACGTCGATGCGATCGGGACGCCAATGCGCGGTCGCGTTCAGCGGCTCCATCGGCGCATGCGCGAGGTACGGCGCTTCGTAGACCGCATCGACGATCTTGGCGGCGCCCGCGAAAGCGCTCACGGAGTCACCACGGTCGACGGCGTTGACGAGCGGGCCGTCGAGCGCGGCGCGATAATCGGCGCGGAACATTTCGCTGTTCGTCGTCGCCGCCTCGCCGAAGTCCCAGACGATCGGCAGCGCGGCGAGCGCCTCCTTGGCGCGCCAGAATCTGTCGGCGACCACCGCGACGCCGTTCTCGACGGGAACGACCGCTATGAAACCGCGCCGGTCCTTGATGGCGGCTTCGTCGAAGCTCTTCAGCTTGCCTGCGAATACGGGACAGTTGGCGACCGCCGCATAGACCATGTCGGGAACGCGCGTATCGATGCCGAATTTGGCCTCGCCGTTCACTTTCAGCGGCGTGTCGAGGCGCGCGGCGCGCGTGCCTATGAGCTTGAACTGCTCGGGGGTCTTGATTGCCGGCTCCGCCTTCAGCGAAATCTTCGCGGCTTCCGACGCCAGTTCGCCGTAGGCGGCGGAACGGCCCGAGGCTTCGTGCCAGACGCTGCCCGCTCGGGCGACGCAGGCTTCGGGCG
>JBAQGU010000056.1:0-1642 GCA_049287975.1 Roseiarcus sp. | reverse complement strand
TGCTGCATTTGCGAATCCACAACTGCAAGGCCACGCATTTCGCCAGCCTCGAGGCGAAACTCGCGGCAAATATTCGACAGACCGTCATGCTCGGCGAAGCGCGCCAGAAGGCTTTGCTCGAAGGACTCGCGGCTCTCCCGCAGGGTGATCGTTTGTGCCATGGCGATTTCCACCCGATGAACATACTGGGATCGCCGGGTCGGGAAATGGTCGTCGATTGGCTGGACGCCAGCCGCGGCGATCCCGCCGCCGACGTTTGCCGATCCTACGTGCTCATGAAGCCGTCCTACTCGGAGTTGGCGTCTGCCTACCTGGCGATCTATTCGGAACTGAGCGGCGTGGGCAAAGAGCGAATACTCCGCTGGCTGCCGTTTGTCGCCGCGGCGCGTCTCGCCGAAGGCGTGCCCAACGAAGTGGACCAACTCATGGCGATGGCCGATGCGATCTGACGGGGCGCGGATCGCCAGCCGTGAAGTGTCGTACCCGCGAAAGCGGGTATCCAGCGGGACGCGACGCGGCGGGGCACAAGGCTTGCGCCTGGCGCAAGCAGCCGAAATTCCGCCAGCGTCGTGGTATTCTGGATGCCCGCGTTCGCGGGCATGACGCGGGGACGGCGGGAAGCGCCCCGTCCGATCTCTGTTGTTTCATCCATCAGGGCCGGCTGGAGGCCGCTGCCCCCCTCCTCGCGACATTTTGACCGCGCCACCTCTCCCATCGCCGCCTCTTTCGGCCTAAAGCAAAAACAGGCTCGTGATCGGAGGAACCGTGCGATGCTCGTTCTCAATATCAATGGCGAAACTCATAGGCTCGACATCGAGCCGGAGACGCCCATGCTGTGGGCGCTGCGCGACGAAATCGGCCTGACGGGCACCAAGTTCGGCTGCGGCGCGGGGCTCTGCGGCGCGTGCACGATCCATGTCGACGGCGTCGCGACCCGCTCGTGTCTGCTGCCGGCGAGCGATGCGGTCGGCAAGACGGTGCTGACGATCGAGGGGCTGGGCGCAAAGCGGTTGCACGCGGTCCAGAAGGCCTGGATCGAAGCCGACGTGCCGCAGTGCGGCTATTGCCAGTCCGGCCAGATCATGGCCGCCGCGAGCCTGATCGCGCAGAAATCCACGCCGACCGACGCCGACATCGACGAAACGATGACCAATATCTGTCGCTGCGGAACCTATCCTCGCATTCGCGCCGCGGTGCACCGCGCCGCCGAACTCGCCAAGATTTAGGAGGCCGTCATGACCGCTCATCTGACGCGCCGGCTTTTTATAACCTCCAGTCTTTCGGCGGCCGGCGGCCTCGTGATCGCCGTCGCCGCGCCGGCTCTCGCCGACGCGGCGCCGCTCGCGGCGGAGCCGTCGAGCCCGGAATCCCCAACGCACGCCGCAGGTGAGATCAACGCCTTCGTCGTCGTCGATCCCGACAATTCGATCCTGATCCGGATCGCCAAGTCCGAAATGGGCCAAGGTGTGATGACATCGCTGGCGATGATCGTCGCCGAAGAACTCGAATGCGATTTCACCCGGGTGCGGGTCGAATACGCCTCCGCCAACCGCAACCTGAGCGATGGCGCCCCCTATCAGAGCATGGGCACCGGCGGCTCCTCCTCGGTGCGGAAATCGCGCGTGTTCCTGCAGCAGGCGGG
>JBAQGU010000055.1:0-5124 GCA_049287975.1 Roseiarcus sp. | reverse complement strand
CGGATGCGGAGGGGTGATTCGTCGATCATCGAGACGATATAGACGCTGGCCGTGCAGACAGGAATCCTGTAAACAACCAAAATCAGTAAAAGCCAAAACCCGATTCAACTGTTTTTGGGCGTCGCCTTAGATCAGTTAGGCGACGCCCAAAACTTAATGACGCGAGTTGACGAGGTCGACGTGCTCCGAGCGTCCCCATTGCCATGCGCGCTCCCCGTCATTGCGAGTTTGTTACCGGCCTGCGGCCGGTCCCCTTGACTAAACACCCGGAGCCTGGATGGGGCGTTTCCCCTCGTGTCATGCCCGCGAACGCGGGCATCCAGGATACCACGACGCTGACGGAATTTCGGCTGCTTGCTACTCCCGCCAGGCGCAAGCCTTGCGCCGCCGCATCGCGTCCCCCTGGATACCCGCTTTCGCGGGTATGACAAAGCGGGCTTCCCCGAACGCTGTGCTCTCTGTTCGTGTTAGCGTAGCGAAGCAATCCATCTCTCCACGAGATGTCCGCCGACGAGTTCCCAAAACCGTGGCGGGAGCGGACGAGGCGTCGCCCAATCGCCGGGCGGGCGGCAGCGGAACCGTGGATTGCTTCGCTTCGCTCGCAATGACGGCGTCCCCCCCCGACGTCCGCCATTGCACTCTCCTTCCCCTTTGGATCGCCACGCGGCCGCGCGCTCCAAAATCGCTCACTCCCAGCCGACCGTATCGCTGAGGCGAACTGGCCCCGAAGCTGGCGTGGTCAGCGATCGGTTGGCGTCGCACGCGCCATGGCCCGGATAGCATTCCCAGGTGACCCCGCCGTCCGGGTTCTTCCGGTAGTATTTGTATTCGATCGATTGGCCGGCGGGCAGATTGATTGCGTTCTTCCAGACCGGGTAGGTCGAGGAATCGACGGGGAGGCCCAGATTCGGGTTCCATTGGCCGAGCGCCGCCGTGTTGCCCGTCACGTACATGTATTCGCCGAACTGCGTGCTCGCGTTCACGCTGATGTCGACTTCCACCTCACCGGGGCCCGGCGCGGCGATGCAGGCGTAGTAGCGCGCGCAGACCGCGGCGGGAATGTCGATCACGCGGCCGGCGGCGATATTGGCGAGCAGGGAGATGTACTCTCCCTGCGCCCAATTGAGCGGCTCCATCGAACCCGTGATCGCGCCGGGAGCGAAGGCCGCGCCGGTGGTCACCGGCCAGCCGGAAGGAACGTCCACGTCGCCGGGCAGGGTCGTGCTCGGATTCCAGATCTGCTCGGGGATAAAGCCTTGCGGCGTCGAGAACGCCTTCAATGCGGCGAGATAGGGAACCCCGGCGCTCCCGGCGCCCTTCGCGGCGATCTCGTAATTGCCGCGTTCGGCGTCGAAGATCGGCCACAACCGGCCGCGGCCGGTTGTCCCGTCAAAGGGACCGCCGGCGTTGTTCTCGCCATAGCCGTCGAAATTGTAGCGGAACCAGGCGGGATTGGCGGCGCCGCCGATCGTCTGCTCGATGACGCCGTCGTACGGGACGAGGGTGGCGAGGATGGTCGGATCGTTCGGCCGTTTGACCCCCATGCGCACCAGTTCGAGGAACCCGCCGTCGACGATGTCGACCGCACGATGGGTCCCGCCGTTGTTGCCGATCACGACGGAGAGGTTCGGATTGGGATAGGCGCTCGGATTCCAGCCGCCGGGCGGGCTGCCGCCCTGCGCGCCCGCGGGGTTGATCCGGATGTATAGGCTCGTGCCGTTGCAGTTGCTGCCGATGTTGGGGCAGCCGACCTGGGCATAGGTCCACGCGGTGACGTTCTGCTGCCAATAATCGGCGGCGTTCAGCCAGTTCGCCGCATCGGCGGCGTCGCCGTTGGCGAGGGCGATCTCGGCGGCGTCGACCAGTCCGGCGATTTCGGCGGCGATGGTCGAGGGCGAATAGCCTGGGTTTTCCTCCCAGCGTTCCTCGTCGGTCCTCGGACCTGTGCTGTAGATATAGTTGGCGGTCAGCCCGATCTTCGGCCACAACGGGTTGTAGACGGACGGCCCGAGGCGGTAGGCGAGGATGATCGGCATCGCCTGTTCATCCATCTGCGTATTGTTCCAGTGCGGCTGTCCGGACACGAACGCGTTCTGCGGGAAACGGCCGGTGGACGGATCCATGTCGACATTGAAAAGCCAGTTCACGGCGTCGGCGGCCGAGGCCGCATCCCCCGCGGTGATCAGCGCGTTGGCGAATTTATACATGTCGCGCGACCAGACCACGTGGTAGCCCCCGACGTCGTTGTTGATCTTGGAAGAACCCCAGGGCGTGCCGATCCCCGCGATCATCGCGCCGTTGCTCTTGTCCTGCATGCATTTCAGCGTCATCGCCGACAGATAATATTGATCGTCGGCCGTGCCGTTCTGGTTGCTGAGGCCGCCGGCGTAGAGATGCCACGCGGCGTCGTAGCTGGCCCGCTGCGTCGCGACGTTTCCGCCCAGCGTGGCGTCGACGGCGGCGATCGCGGCGGCTCGGCTAGGCCCGTAGCCGACCGCGACCAAGAAGGAAACGCTTGTCGCCGAATTGCCCGCGGTGGCGAGCCAGCCCATCTGGCCGATATTGCCGTTCGGCGCCGAGTTGTAGGCCCACTTCATCGCGTGGCTGGGGGTGGCGCCGCCGAGCAGATCTTGCCAGCCGTCGTTGACCCCGTAGTAGCCGCTCGAAACCATCGTGACGCCGTTCTCGACGGTCCAGCCGAGCGATGCGCGGACCGCGGAGAATTCGCTGTTGTCGCCACTGCCGGCGACCAGGTAGGCATTGCCGTTGGCCACGACCGTCGAGCCGCTGTTGTCGGCCGCCGCGTTGTGGAGGTAGGGCTTATAGAGAACGTAAAGATTGAAATCTGCGATCGTCTTGCCGTTCAGGGCCTGCAACGTCGTCTGCTGAATCAGCGTGCTGTTGGACGGGTCGGCGAAAATCGTCTTGGTGATTTGCCAGCCATGGCCGCTATTGGTCGTGATCGCCTGCCAGCGCATCGACCTCGGGTCGGGTTGGGTGACCGTCCAGCTCTGCAGTTTTTCCTCGTCGACGAACGTGTTGGCGGCGTCGCCGATCAGGAACTCCATGTTCGCCGTGGCGAGCGTGTCGACGGTCGGATAATAGACCTCGGAGACGTCGCCCTCGTAGCCGGTGAAATAGATCGAGGAGCCGGGGGCGTTCACCGCAGTTCCGACCATGGATTTCTGTGATGAATCAGTGAACGGCGGCGATCCGCAACAATTCGGCGCCGCTCCGGTCGCTTGGGCCAGCGCGCCGCGGGAGCCGACGCTCGCGGCGAGACAGGCGGCGAAGCCGAGCAGGGATGTCAGCCTCATGGATTCCCCCGTCGTTGCGTTGCGTCGCGCCCGTCGGCTGGGTGTGGACGATCTTACCACCGCGCGCCCGGCAGGCAACGTCGCGAGTGCTATTGAACAGATGTTATAGGTTGTGTGTGCTGAAGTGTGAACCTCGCCACAGCCTCGAACGACGAAAGTGTGCTTACTATCGCAATGATGGAGAGCAGCGATGTCCGGACCTACTCGAATTGACTTGGCGGCAGCGGCACGAACGCAGGCGCCTGATCTCGATTTCACCTGGCTTTGCCCGGTCTGCGGCAAGCTCCGTGCCTTCGAAGGCGGCCGTCCACTCGGAACCGGCCATCAGGACGAATGTCCGGAATGCGGTAGTGCGCTTTTCGCCCCGCAGAGCCGTCAGTCGCCGGTCCGCGTGTCGAACCTATGGTGAGGCGGGAATTCCCCCCGTAAGAACAGGGAGCGCTTCGAAAACGAGGGGAGGGAAATTTTCCGGCCTGCAAAGCCTTGAAAAACAAAGAAACGCGGATGGAATCTCGGGGGCCGAGCCTCATGGCTCGCCGGCGATCGCGGCGCCCCTACCCAATCTGTCCCGCCCGGCCTATATGCGGTCATCACTCCCTGATCCTCCGGAGACCCGCGCTTGACCGCCTCGATTGCCGCCGCCGCGTCCGAGAAAATCCCCGTCACCGTCCTGACCGGCTATCTCGGCGCCGGTAAGACGACCCTCCTCAACCGCATCCTCAGCGAGCCGCACGGCAAGCGCTATGCCGTGATCGTCAACGAATTCGGCGAGATCGGCATCGACAACGAACTCGTGGTCGGCGCCGACGAGGAAGTGTTCGAGATGAACAACGGCTGCATCTGCTGCACCGTGCGCGGCGACCTGATCCGGATCATAGAGGGCCTGATGAAGCGCAAAGGGCGCTTCGACGCGATCATCGTCGAGACGACGGGCCTCGCCGATCCCGCCCCGGTCGCGCAGACCTTCTTCGTGGACGAGGACGTGCAGAAGGCGGCGCGGCTGGATGCGGTGGTAACGGTCGCGGACGCCAAGTGGCTCTCGGCCCGCCTGCGCGATGCGCCGGAGGCGAAGAACCAGATCGCATTCGCCGACGTCATCATCCTCAACAAGACCGACCTCGTGTCATCAGCTGAATTGCGCGAGGTCGAGGCGCGCATCCGCGCGATCAACCCTTATGCGCGGCTGCATCACGCGCAGAAGTGCAACGTCGACATATCCGAGGTGCTGGAGCGCCGCGCGTTCGATCTCGACCGCATTCTCGACATCGAGCCGGAATTCCTCGTCGCGGATGATCACGACCACGATCATGACGGCCAGGATCACGACCACCATCACCACCATGGCCTCAAGCACTATCACGACGAGGACATGCAATCGATCTCGGCCCGGCTCGACGGCGACGTCGATCCCATTAAATTCATGCCTTGGCTGAACCAGCTCACGCAGGCCCGCGGCCCAAACATCCTGCGCTGCAAGGGCATCGTCGCCCTGAAGGACGATCCGCAGCGTTTCGTGTTCCAGGGCGTGCACATGATGCTCGACGGCGAGCCGCAGCGGGACTGGAGGCCCGGCGAGAAGCGCGAATCGAAGGTCGTGTTTATTGGCCGCGACCTCGACGAAGACGAAATCCGCAAGGGTTTCCTCGCCTGCGCCGCCTGATCGCCAGCGAGGCGGCGCGCCATGGCGGATGAACAGAGTTCGCTGACCCAGCACGTTCGCGGTATCGAAGCCGGCGCGCATGTCGTCGCGGCGGCCTTCATCGACGACGAGCCGGCGCTGGCGCTCGCCGACGGCTCGCTGCTGATC
>JBAQGU010000054.1:0-11894 GCA_049287975.1 Roseiarcus sp. | reverse complement strand
CGTGCCGATGTCGTCTAGGCGCGTGAGTCGTTCAAAATGGGGGGATGACTCAGAAACGTCAGTGTCATGCCCGCGAAAGCGGGCATCCAGACTTGGCCGCGCGTGCCGGGGCTCTGGATTCCCGCTTTCGCGGGAATGACACAAGGTTGAAGGACCTCATTTCGAACGACGCGCCCGTCTAGTTCTACTGTGTCACAAGCGCGAGCGCGACATTACGCCATTCGGAAATGACGGCGCGCGGGCCGTCGAGAAATTGAATCGCGAAGTTCATCGCGCAACTCCATCCGCCGCACGCGTCGGGCGGTTGCGGGATACGCGCCCAACGGGCACTCTGCCGCATGCCTACAACTCTATGAAAGTAGCCGGAAAATACCTATGACGGCGCGAACTGTACGCTGGCGCGCAGAATTGAGCCAGTTAAGTCCCCCCTAATTTATTTTTGTGATCGTTGCGAAATCTCTGCGGATTGGATATATTAGACGCAAAGAACTCCTTTGTGGCGGAGGCTTTGCGGTGCCAATCTATTACTTCGACCTGTTGAAGGGCAACGAGATCATCGAGGATGATCAAGGGCAGGATTTAGCCGATATCGAGGTCGCGAAACTCGAAGGCTTAGCGAGCGCTCGCGAACTGATCGCCGATGCAGCGAAGAAGGGGATTCTCGCGACCAGCCCGGTCTTCCGCATTCGCAATGAATCTGGCGATGTCCTCGCCACGATCCCCTTCAAGGACACCCTCAAACCGGACTGAGACGCGTTCAATTGAGCGACGGAAACCACCCCCAAACCCATGCTGCGGGATGGCAGTTTCGGGCGTGTCGACCGTCGGAGGCATCGCGTGGAAGCGGAACGCCAACAGGTCACCGTGCTCTTCACGGACATGGTTGGCTTTATTTACGACTTTCTCGGAACGGTCGGGGGCCGGCGCAATCACCTATAAGACTTTCCAGAACAGCAAGATCATGATCGCATAGGCTGCGATCAACAAACCGGCGCCCTTCAGGTCCATAAGATCTCGCCCATCCTTCGCTGGCGTCAGCCACCAGCTGAGCCGGTTGGCGGTCCACGGCACCAGATACGAAGTGAGGATGACGCTGAACGCGTTACCGATAAAGAGCGCGAGCGGGAAATCCAGGTTCAGCGCTTTTGTCAGAATGGGCGTGCCCACGAACGGACCCCACAGGAACACGACCGGATAGAGCGTCAGAAGGACGATCATGTTCATCTTCCACGCTGCCGGCGGCGGGGCGCCCTTCGGCGTGACGTCGCGAAACCATTGCTCGAAGCCGCTTTGCGCCGTGCGCGCGTGGAACTCGGCCGTCAGCGGGGCGGCTTCGTCGACTAACTGCCGCCGCTCAGGCGACTCGAGCCAGGCCCGCAGATTGGCCTCACTGTCGAAACGCAGAATCGCGACAAAGTCCTCCTGCACCCCCGGCACGGACGGTTCGAAGCGATAGCCCTGCAACCCCGGCGCCTTCGACTGCGCCGCGGCGACCTTCTGCTCCCATTTCCGGTATTCAGCCTCCATGCCGGGCTTCACCCGCGTGCTCATCACCACGGAGACCGGCGCTGTGCGCGCGGCGCTGGAATCGTCGTGGATTATGTGAACGTCGTCGCGCCCCACGAGCATCGGAGTCGCCCCTTCGATGCGGGACTGCCGTTCGGACGAGGCCAGCCATCGCTTGGCGTCTCCCAGGCGGAGGAAACGCTGCAGGATCACCCAATCGACCTGCAGCGGCGGGTTCGGCGGCATCAGTCGCTGCTCGATGAACCCAGGGAAGCTGGAGATCAAAGCGCTGGTTTCGCCCTGCCATCGTGCGAACGCGTCGGCGCACTCCGGCCGAACGCACGTTTGCGTGACGATGCTGACGCTGGCGGCAGCATCGCTCATTTCGCGGCGGCGAGTTTCGCGAAAAGACGATCGGGCGTGAACGGCAGGTGGGTGAATCGCACGCCAGTGGCGTTGGCCAACGCATTCGCGACAGCCGGCGCCACCGGATTGATGCCACATTCGCCCTGGGACTTGGCGCCGAGCGGCCCAATCAGGTCGGTCGTGTCGGCAAAGAAGATGTCGGTATGCGGCGTGTCGGCAAAGGTGGGGATGCGGCAGTTGCGCAGCTGCGGATTGACCATGTGCCCTTCGTTGTCATGCACCATGTTCTCGACCAGAGCCCAGCCGTAGCCCATCGCCACGGCGCCATCGAGCTGGCCGCGGCACTGCATCGGATTGATAGGCCGGCCGATATCCGCTGCGTGCACGCTGTGCAGCACGCGGATTTCGCCGGTCACGCGATGCACTGCAAGTCGCACCCCCTGCACGTTGAAGGCGATCGTGCGCGGCGAGAGATAGGCCCGACGGCTGACCGAGAAGCGATGGTCGACCTTGGCGCCTTCGGCATGGAGATCCCGCAGCGAAATCCGCTGGTTGCCGCAGATCACGCCGTCATTGTCGAGGCGGCACTGGTCGGCGGGCACGCCGGCGTGGCGACTGGCGAAGCCGATGATGTCGACCGCCATGGCTTCGGCAGCCAAGTGAACCGCCTTGCCTCCGACCACAGTCCCCGTGCTCGCGAAGGTGCCGGTATCGTACGGCGTGCGATCGGTGTCGGCGTTGATGATGTCGATGTCCTCGGCGCGCGTGCCCAGCATCGATGCGGCGATCTGCTTATGCGCCGTGGTGATGCCGTTGCCCATTTCGGTCGAGCCGCAGGCCAGATGGTAGGAGCCGTCCGGCAGCAGCTGCATCTCGGCGCCCGAGCGATGCTCGGTCGGCGGCCCACATTCCAGCATGGCCAACGCGACGCCCTGGCCCTCGGCCCATTCGGCGCCTTCGGGCTTGGCGACGCCATTGCCCTTCTTCAGCTCCCGCTCGACGATATCGAGGCATTCGTCGATGCCGTAGCTGCCGAAGCTGGCGTCGGTCGGCTCCTTCCAGATCGATTCGACGTTGTCGCCCGGCCGCACCACATTCTTGCGTCGCATCTCGAACGGGTCGATGTCGAGCAGTTTCGCCAGCTCGTCGATCGCGCATTCCATCGCGAAAGTGGTCTGCGAGGCGCCATAGCCGCGAAAACCGCCGCCCGGCATCATGTTGGTGTAGACGGCGTGGCCGATGCCCTTCTTGTTGGCGCAGCGATAGGCCGCGATCGGGCTCGCCATCGCGGCTCCCAAAGTTTCGCCGCCATGGCCGCCGTAGGCGCCGGTGTTGGAGAACACCTCCACGTCGAGCGCGGTCAGCGTCCCGTCTTTTCGCGCGCCGATCTTCACTTTGGTGGTCATCTGGTGCCGCGTCGTCGCGCCGATGAATTCTTCCTCACGGCTCCATTCCCACTTCACCGGGCGGCCCAGCTTCATGGTGGCGAACAGCACGAGATCTTCCGAAACCAATTCCTGCTTGCCGCCGAAACCTCCCCCGACGCGCTCGGCGAACACATGAAGGGCGCGTTCGGGAACGCCCATGATGTAGGCGAGCTTTTTCCGCGCCGCGAACGGCGCCTGCGAGCTCGTGCGAATATGCCAGCGGTTGTCTTCACCCTTCCAGGCGATCGATCCGTGCGTCTCCAGATGCACATGCTGCACGCGGGTGGTCGAATAGGTCTGCTCGTGCACCGCATCGGCTTCCTTGAAGCCTTTGGCGATGTCGCCGATCTCGCCCTGCAATGTGCAGAAGATGTTGTTGCTGGCGGTCAACAGGTCCCTGTCGTGCAGCACCGGCGCCCCGAGTTGCACGGCTAATACCGGATCGAATACCGCCGGCAGGATCTCGTATTCCACGTGCAACGCCCGGCAGCCGGCCTCAGCCGCCGCCTCGGTCTCCGCCACCACGGCCGCCACCCGCTGGCCTACGAAGCGCGCGACATTGTCGAGCAGGGTGATGTCATCGGGGTCGACGAGGTGATCCTCGTGCAATGCCGAACTGAACAGACGCTTCGGCACGTCTTCATAGGTATAGACCGCGACGACGCCAGACACGGCGAGCGCCGTGCTTCGGTCGATAGAGACGATGCGCGCATGAGCATGCGGCGAGCGCAGAACCTTCAGATGCAGCAGCCCCTCGATCGCCAGATCCATCGTGTAGCGGGCTTTGCCGGTCACGATGGCGTCGGTGAACGGATTGGGCAGGCTGGCGCCCAGCGCCTTGCCGGCCACGTCCGCCTCTATGTTGCACGAGCCGTGCAGCGCGTCGTTGATCGACCGATAGCCGGTACAGCGGCAGAGGTTGCCCTTCAGCGCGTGCGGCAGATCGGTCTTCTGTGCGTCGGTCAGCGTCACCGCCGTCATGATCATGCCGGCGGTGCAATAGCCGCATTGGAAGGCCTGCGCATCGTGAAACGCCTTCTGCATCGGATGCAATTCGCCGTTCTTGGACAGGCCCTCGATCGTGGTGATCTCGCGACCTTCGCCTCGGAACGCCGGCACCAAACAGGAATGGAAGGGCTTGCCGTCGATATGAACGGTGCAGGCGCCGCAGTCGCCGGCGTCACAGCCCTTCTTGACGCCGAACACCTCGAGATCGCGCAAGAAGGTGCGCAAGCACTGGCCGGCCGTCGGCTCCGCCGCGTAGCGACGGCCGTTGACGTGATAATGGGTCAAGCTAACTCCCGGCGGATTTCTTCTGCGAGATATTGCGTGATGTGACGCTTGTAAGGAGCCGATCCGTGCACGTCGGCAAAGTACGCTTCCGGCGGCAGTCGGGCATCCAGGGCACGGCGCAATTCTTCAGCCGATGGGCATTCGGCGAAGCGCAACTGCACCGGCCGCGGCGTGGCCGCCGTGACGGTCAGCAGGAAATCCACGCCATGGTCACCCACCGTGGCGATGATGAGGGCCGCCGACCGTCCGAATTTGGTCAGTGATGCCTGCCGCATGGCGGCGCGTTTGGACAAAGCCGCGGCGGGCAAATGAATCTTGCGCAGCAGCTCGCCCTTCTGCAGCACGTTCTGGTGGTTGTCCGTCACGAAATCGACGACGGAAACCTCGCGCGGCTCGCCGTCGCGCGGCCACAACGTGCAGACGCCCTCGAGCGCCGAAGTCAGCGAGATCATCGCCCCAGCGGGCAGCGACATGCAGACATTGCCGCCAATGGTGGCCGCGTTCCAGATCTTGAACGACATCAGGAACGAGTCGATGCATTTCCGGAACAGCGGCGCCGCTCGCCAACCGGTCGGAGCTTCGAAGTCGTGCAATTCCACGACCCGACAGGTCGCGGCGATGTCGAGGCCGGCTTCCGTCGCGGTCAGCGGCGCCCAGCCCAGACTGTCGAGATCGATCAGCGTGTCGACGGCGACCTGAGGCTCGGAGAACAGCCAGGTACCGCCGGCCAGCCATGAATAGCCATCACGCCAGCCATCGATGTCGGCAACAGACGACGGACGTCTCACCTCGGATATCGTGCTCAAATTCATCGTTTTTACGCTTCCGGTTTGTAGACTTCAACGGTCTGCATCATGCCCATTTCTTCGTGATTCATCATGTGGCAATGGACCATGTAGACGCCGGTAAAATCTAGAAAGCGTGAACGGAATACGACCTGACCACCCTTACGCTCCACAATCACGGAATCTCGCCATTCCGGTGCGTCCAACGGCTTGCCGTTGACCGACACGACCTCGAACGGATTGGTGTGAATGTGGAAGATGTGGTCGTCATGCTCATGCGTGTTGACGATCGTCCACTCCTCGACGGCGCCGAGCTTGACCCGTTGGTCGATGCGGTGGGGATCAAACTTCTTGCCATCGATGAAGAAGGCGAATTCTTGCCAATGGCCGGCTGCGTCGGCCTCCGGCGCGGTTGCCGAAAATATCAGCTTGCGACGGTTGGTAATTTCGGAATCCTTGACGGTTTGCAGCGGCGGCGCCGGCAATGCACCCGGCAGCTTCATGTCCATCGGCGCGCCAGACACCACCACCCGCGCCAGGGGGCCGACCGGCGAGGGGTGACCCTGATCATAAGGCTCGGCGTTCAAGGCGTACGTGCCGGCGGGGCCCGCCTGAACGAGAACATCGGCGCGCTGGCCCGGCGCGATCAGCAGCTGTTTGAGAGGCTGCATGGCGGCGAGTTGGATGCCATCATAGGCGACCGCATGCAGGTCGTGCTTCTCCAAATCGAGCAGCATGTCGTCCTGATAGGCTGCATTGAGGATGCGCCAGCGCTGCACCTCGCCGGGACGCATCTCGATCATCGGTCGCCGTTGGCCGTTGATCGCCAGAAAGCGTGTCGCCGTCTCCGGAAACAGCGTCTCGAAATTCTCGACCATGCCGTACGCGTCGTAGACCACCTGGGTCAACACCAGCAGGTGCTCGCGGGCGGCGGCGATCTCCGGCACATCGGCGAAATCGCCCTCGATGACGACCGCGCCCACCATGCCGCTCGACATCTGGACATCGGCGCTGCCGTGGTGGTGGGGATGATACCAGTAGGTGCCCTTGGTGTGATCCTCCGGCAGCTTGATCTCGATGTTACAGGTGTAGCCGGGTTCCATCGAGCGCATGACGTTGTCGGCGATGCCGCTCGGGCTCACATGCGAGCCATGGAAATGAAAATTGGTGTTGTTGAACTGATGCGGCTGACTCATGTCGGCCGGCATCTCGTCACGGTTCGGCGGCAGATCGTTGACCAGCTTTATGCGCAGCGTGTCGCCGGGCTTCATGCGCAAAGTCGGCCCTGGGCTGCCGCCTTCATAGGACCGGACATAGAGCCTTACGCCGCCGATCTGACGGTAGGCGTAGCCTACACGCAAAGTCGTGCTGAGCACGCCGTTGACGGACCGCCGCACCTCGGGCTCGACAAGCGGCTGATCCATGGCGGCGGCGGGACTGTCCGGCGCCGTACAGATTGGGGTAGACATGTCCATGGTGGGAGACACGTCCATATTGCCGTGCATGGGATCGACGGCTTTGGCGGCGCCCGCGGTCAGCAGAAACGCGCCGATGCCGATGCTGCGATCGAACAGCTGACGCCGCGAAAGCGTCTTCGCGCTCGCCGCAATGGCGGCAGCGATATTTTTCGGATTTTGCCGCATTTGAGTTCCGCCCCCAATAATCGATCCGTCTCAAATAGACTGCAACTGTGAATTGAGTATGAACGCCTCGTTGCGCGTCTAACGCGAACTTATGCACGCTTGGCGCGCCATTGCAAGGGCGAGGCGGGCGGGGCGCGAACCGCCTGACGCCGTGAGTGGGACGGTTCGTTTCGGCGAAATCGCGGGCGCATGGGAAACGGATGCGAAATTCCGCGGAGAACATCAGCGCATAGGCTCGGCGATGGAATTGGCCTTCGCGCTGGACGAGCGAGGCGCGCGAATAGCCCGCTCCGCTTCGTGCTCGCGTGACGCAGGCGCCAACTTGACCCCGCCGATCGCAGCGTCCAATTTGCAACGGCAACGCCGCTCGAGGACTTGCCATGACGACCGCGCCCGAGCCGCCACCCGCCGCCCCCGCGCGAAAACCGCGGGCGCTCCGTCCGCGCGACGCCGCGACGCTGATCATCGTCGAGCGCGGACGCGGCAAGATCCGCGTCCTCATGGGCAAACGCCACGAGGGCCATAAATTCATGCCCGGCAAGTTCGTCTTTCCCGGCGGCGCCGTCGAACCGGGGGATCGCCGGATGACCGTCGCCGGCGCGCTCGATGCGGCAGTCGAGGCGAAGCTGCTCATGCGGACGCGGCGAACTTCGCCCGAATTCGCTCGGGCGCTCGCGCTCGCCGCGATCCGGGAGACCTTCGAGGAGACGGGCCTCGCGCTCGGCGTGACCGATCGCGGGGCGCCGGAATCGCCCCCCGACGGCGCCTGGACGCGGTTTGCCGCCACCGGCGTCTTTCCCACGCTGGAAGGCGTCGATTTTCTCGCCCGCGCGATCACCCCGCCCGGCCGCGTCCGTCGCTTCGACGCGCGCTTCTTCGTCGCGGAAGCCACGCTGATCGCGCATCGCGCCGAGGGCGCGGTTCACCCCGACGCCGAACTCGTCGAACTGACCTGGATTCCGATCGAAAAGGCGCTCGAACTCGACATCCCGCGCATCACCCGCCTGATTCTGGGCGACCTCGCGGAACTCGGCTCGACGCCGTCCGACCGGTTTCGCCCGCGACCGTTCTATCGGCAGTTGCGCGCGGAGCAGATTCGCGATGAATTATGATCTCGATGGGCGCCCGAAGGGTGGGCGCCGTCTCGACAAGACCGATGCCGGTCACGATAATGGGAGGTCGCCATGGTGAATTCGAAGACGCTGGGATTGATTTTGCTCGTCATGTCCGCGGGCGCCGCGCTCGCGCAGCAGGCCGAACCGCCGAAGCCCAATCCGCTCGACGTCATTCCCGAGAAGATGCCCTTCGCCACGCCCTATGGCGCGCCGATCTCGCTCGCTCGCGCTCAGGCGGCGATAAGCGCGGCGATCGGCGAGGCGGAAAAGCGCGGTTGGATGGTCAACATCGCGGTGGTCGATTCCGGCGCCAATCTTGTCGCCTTCGCGCGGATGGACGGCGCGCAGCTCGCTTCGATCGTGGTCGCAGAACACAAGGCGCGCACGGCAGCGAGCTTTCGACGGGCGACGAAAGTCTTCGAGGACGCCATCCAAAAGTCCGACAACAAATATGTCCTGACCATAGATGGGGTGATCGCATCGCGCGGCGGCATCCCGTTGATCGAGGACGGCAAGCTGATCGGCGCGATAGGCTGCTCGGGCGGCACGGGTTCTCAAGACGAAGCAGCCTGCACCGTCGGCGCGGCGACGGTCAACAAGTAGCGCGTTTTCGATCAGACAGGATCATATCGTCGTTGCGAGCGTAGCGAAGCAACCCAGGGGCTGCGTGACGCGGCCCTTGGCGCGGCACAGATCCGCGCGCTTACGCCGCCTGCGCCATGGTCAGCCGACCCGCCAACGCCATCAGCGCGAGGTGATAGCCCTTGGCGACCCGCTCCGAACGTCGAAAGCGAGCGATCACGATTTCCAACAGTTCGGTCATCGTCCCCGAATCGGCGTCTGCGAGGCATTCGAGATCGAGCCCCTGCTCGGCGAGCGCCTCGATCAGTTCGCCGCGCAACTTCTCGAAGTTGTCCGTTTCGCCCGATATCAGCGCCCGCCAGACCCGCGCGTGCAGCCGCGCCAGCCGCCAGGCCGTCGGGGCATCGCTGACATTTCTGCTATAGGCGTCCCGCAACCGGTCAAATATAACGGGCTCGGACCATTCCTTGAGTCCAGAAAGTCCTTCCGCAACGGGAGAGTCCATGTTCGCCAACGTCCTCTAATAGTCGGACCTTACGCGAATCAACACGCTTTGACGTTACGTTAAGACCGCCGAGTTTCGCATGCAATAGTTAACAAAACGTTTCCTGACGATTGGCCGCATTGTTCCCGATGGCGCTGGCGCCATGGAAACAGTCCGGTTCCCCGCTCGTAAGAGAGTTGCGCCGAGGGCCGGCCACACTCAAAAAAGCACTGGAAACGCACCATCCGCGCCATCGCCCGCTGCTTATTCACATCTGAGCATGAATTTAGCTTTTCCGAAAGAACTATTTTCGCTTTTTATGTGGATAAAATACGCCGGGCTGGCCGACGCGTGGGCGTCGCCCAGCGCCCCTCTGAACGGAAAAGAGGCTCAAACCGAAATTTTCGAGAAGTCCGCGACCGTGTCAGCCGCCTCGCGCAAGGCGCCGAGCAGGCGCAGACGGTTGAGGCGTAGCGCGGGATCATCGGAATTGACGGTCACGGCCACGAAGAAGACGTCGACGGGCGCGCGCAGGGAGGCCAGCGCTCGCATCGCGCTCTCGAAATCCTCGCGCGCGACATATGCGCGGGCCTCGACGCTCGCTTTATCGAGCCCATCGGCGAGCGCCTTCTCTTCCGCCAGCACGAGAGCGTCGGAATCGTAGGCCCCCGCGAACGCCCCCTCGCCGTCCTTCTTCTCCTCGGCCTTCAGAATATTGGCGGCGCGGCGATAGCCGACAAGCAGATTCCGGCCGTCGTCGGACTCCAGGAACCGCCCGAGCGCCTCGACTCGGCGGACGATCATGAGAAGGTCGTCCTGGCCGGGCAGCGCGAACACCGCGTCGATCAGATCGTACCGCGCGCCCTTGTCGCGAAGGTAAACTTTGAGGCGGTCGGCGAAGAAGGCGAGCAGACCCAGGGGAACCTGAGACGGGACGCCAAGGGTATGGGAATGCTCGGTCAGCCAGCTCTCGCCTATTTGTTTGCCCTTAGAACGCAAGAACATACCTAATATTTCAGGGTTGCTAAGTTCCTCCTTTCTTGAAAAACGCAGTATTTCTTGATTTTCCGGGAAAATCCATTCCGAAAAATCAAATGATACGTTCCCTTCTTCATCCGAAGACGCGGTCGCCTCCAACCAAAATTCTGGCCAAACGTAAGTGTCAAATTGATCTCGGTTAAAAAGGCGTCGATAGTTCCGATCCTGATCGATTAGACGTCGGTGCGCGCCAGCCATAACCTTTATCAGTGGCAGCCGCAGTTCATCCTCCAACACGATCCGGATCACCCCCAGCGCCGCGCGCCGCAACGCGTAAGGGTCCTTGCTTCCCGTCGGCTTCTCGTCGATCGCCCAAAATCCGACCAACGTATCGAGCTTGTCCGCGAGCGCCACGGTGATCGACTCCGGCGATGTCGGAACGCGATCGTTCGGCCCTTGCGGCTTGTAATGCTCCTCGATCGCGGCGGCGATGACCCGAGGTTCGCGTTGTTTAATGGCATAATACTGTCCCATAAGCCCCTGCAACTCCGGGAACTCTCCGACCATTTCGGTGACGAGATCGGCCTTCGCGAGTCGCGCGGCGCGCTCCGCCAACTCGGGATTGGCTCCGACCTTAGGCGCAAGTTCGCGCGCCAGCTTCGCGATGCGCTCGACGCGCTCGCCCTGCGTCCCCAGCTTCTCATGAAATACGATGCCGAGCGCCTTCAGCTTCTCGAGCCGCTGATCCAGCGGCTTCTCGGCCTTGTCCTTATAATCCGGCAGCGGCGCCAGATCCGTCCGCCAGAAATGCCGCGCATCCGACAGTCGTGCGCGCACGACGCGCGCATTGCCCGCGGCGATCGCCGAGCCGCCGTCGCTCGCGACGAGGTTCGAGACGAGGATGAATTTGTTCGCGAGCTTGCCGGCGCCATCCCGCAGGACAAAGCATTTCTGGTTGGCGCGGATCGTCGCGCGGATCGCCTCCGGCGGGATCTCGAGGAAGGCCGGCTCGAATTCACCCATCAGCACGACGGGCCATTCGACGAGGCCGGCGACTTCCTCGGCTAGGCCCTCGTCCTCGACGAGCTCGAGGCCCGCGGCGAACGCGAGATTGCGCGCGTCGGTCAGGATGATGTCTTTGCGACGGTCCGCGTCGAGCACGACCTTGGCCTTGGCCAGAGCATCGACATAATCCTCGAAGCGGCGGACCTCGATCGGAGCGGGCGCGAGGAAGCGGTGGCCGAAGGTTCGATTGCTCGCGGTCAGGCCGTCCACCGCAAAAGCAATCGTCTCCGGCGTCTCGTGTGGGATGCCGAACGTGCATAGGATCGAGCGCAGCGGCCTCACCCAGCGCAGAGAATCCGAGCGCACGGAGGCCGCACCCCAGCGCATGGATTTGGGCCAGGGAAACCCGCGAATGATCGCGGGAACGATCTCCGCGATCAACTCGCGCGTCGCGCGGCCGGGCTTCTCGATGACGGCGACGTAGAACTCGCCCCTCTTGCCGTCGGAAACGATTTTTGCATCCCCGATGCGAGCCAATCCCGCGCTCTTGAGGAAGCCCTGAACGGCGGCTTCGGGCGCGCCGACGCGCGGCCCCTTGCGCTCCTCGCGCCGATGCGGCTGCGCCTCGGGCAGACCGACGACATGCAGGGCGAGCCGGCGCGGCGTCGCAAACGCCTGCGCGCCTTCATAGACGACATTGGCGTCGACCA
>JBAQGU010000053.1:0-3569 GCA_049287975.1 Roseiarcus sp. | reverse complement strand
GGCAAACCATCGATAGCGCCGCAATCAGCAAATCTCTCTCGCGGTCGCTCGAAGCCGGCGCCTGACGGCGCCCACCCCTCATCCGGCCCCGTAGGGCGTTCGAAGAACGCCCGTCTTTCGACGGGCTAAGGGCCCCCCTTCCCCCGCAAGGGGGGGAAGGGGGGCGCTCGCGCCCTACAATCACAGCGAAACCGTCTCCCCCGTCCGGCTGGATCGCACCGCGGCTTGGCAAAGCCGGATCGAGGCGAGATTGCCGCGCGCCGAATTCAGCGGCTCGCGGTCCTCCTCGATCGCGCACAGCAATTCGCCCATCGCGCCCGCGAAGCCGTCGTTGAACCAGCTTCCCTCGAGGGCGGGCCGCGCGACGCCGGCTTCGGTCTGCAATTCGACCGATTGCTCGCCGAGGTCCGGCCCGCAGCTGGAAACCGTGCCGCGCGCGCCGATGACGACGGTGGAATCCTGAGGCCCATAGCGCGTGTCGCCGTCGAATATCAGCGAGGCCTGCCCGCCGGGGAACGACACGAGCGCTTGCGCGAGCAAGGGCGGCCGGACGGTCTGCCCCGCGGCCCGCGCCGTCGTCGCATGGACGCGCAAAGCGCGGTCGCCGATCACGCTGACGAGGAAATCAAACCAATGGATGCCGAAATCCCACAGCACGAGATCGTCGACCGCCTCGAACGGCGTGCCCGATATCCAGCCGTGATTCCAGCGGATCGCGACACGCAGGCCCGTGACTTCGCCGATCAGCCCCGAAGCGACGGCTCCGCGCAGCCAGGCCAGATGCGGCGCCCACCGGCCGTTCTGGTTGACCGCGAGCTTCACCCCGCGCCGCTCGGCCTCGGACACGAGCTCGCGGCCGGTAGCCAGGTCCTTGACGAAGGGCTTTTGCGAAAGGACGTGCTTGCCGGCAGCGAGCGCGCGTCGCATCAGGTCGACGCGAAACTCGGGGTGTGTCGTGATGTCGAGAACCTCGATCCGGGGATCGCGCAGCAGCCTTTGGAAATCGTCCGTCGCGTCCGCCTGAGGGAAGAACGCATCCCGCAGCCCCGTGGCGCGCGCGAGCCGATGGACAGGACATTGAGCCCATAGCGCTGATAGGCCTCGAGGTGCGCGCCGCTGATCCCGCCGGCGCCGAACAGCGCGATGCCTCTTCCGCGATCCCGCGGCATCGGCGGCCGATACGGCAGATCCGGCGTCTGGGCTTCGGCCACGGCCTGGCTGGTCAGCGCGTAGTTTCTCTCGGCGGGCTCGCTCCTGGCAGCAACGGCAGCGTGCGCCGCTCCTCGGCGGAGAGCGCGGCGGTGTCGACGATCCGCTGCGCCGTGCGGCAGAGCGCGGGATCGAGCGGTCCCTCGAAGGGGAGGCCGTTCTCTTTGCAATGCAGCACGTATTCGACCGGCTTGCGGAACGGCGCCTTCAATTCGTCGACAGAAATTTCGCGGATCACGGGCTGCCCGCGCGTTTGCAAGCCCACATGCGGCTCGAAATCGTAGCTCGAAATCGTGCCCTCGGTCCCGACGACGACGAAACCGCATTTGGGCTGCGGCTGCGTGATCCAGGGATCGGTGAAGGCGCCCCAACGCGTCTCCAGCTTCGAAAGCCCGCGTCTATAGCGGACAATCGTGATCGAATGTTCGTCCACCTCGAGGCCCTCCGGCCGGTCGACGACCGAGGTCACTTCCAGCGGCGCCTCGCCGTGCATGAACCAGGTCCCGAGCGTTGCGCCATAGCCGAGATAGTCGAGCAGGCTGCCTCCGCCGGCGGCCTTGCTGTACCACCAGGACTTCGGCTTCTCGCGGCGCACTTCCTCCTCCGAAACGACCGCCTTGTCGGCGCGATGGAACAGCGGGCCGCGGTTGCCGTCGTAGAAGTGCACCTCCAACACTTCGCCGATCACGTCATCGTCGATCAATCGCTTGGCGGTGACGTGCGAGAGATACCAGCGAAGCGGCCAGTTGACGGCGAGCCGCACCCTCGACTTGGCGACGGCGGAGAGGATACGATCGGCGTCGGCGAGCGAAGCGGCGAAAGGCTTCTCGAGCAGGATGTCGACGCCCAGCGCGGCGACCGCCTCGACGCAATCGGCGTGGCGCGCCGTCGCGGGGCAGAGGATCGCCAAGTCCGGCCGCGCCGCCCGTATGCAGCGCTCGATATTGTCATAGACCCGATCGGGGGAAATCGAGAAGTTGGCGATCGCGTCCGCCATCCGGGTCCGGTCGGGATCGCAGACGCCTGCGATTTCCGCGTTCGGATGCTCGTGGACCTCCCGCAGCAAGTCGCCCATGTGAATGTGTTCGAAGCTGATGCCGACGACGCGCCAAGTCCGCATTTCCCGCCTCCCTTGTCCCCGGCCCATTCGAGCGTTCGCAATGCAAAGAGTCAAAATTGGCCGAGCCGGTCCTGGCCGTGTCGGTGCGCCCATCTTAACCCAAAAGAAGTGGTTTTCATCGGAATCCGCCTTCTCATGCTACATTTTAGCCCAAGGGCGAATACGGCTCGACCATCTCGAACCGATCTGCGAAGGCGATGCGCCGCCGCCCGATCCGCTAACGAGCCAAGAGAGCTCCGCCATGACCAACCCCCGCTGGAAACACCGGCCGCCTGGCTCGAACTGGGGCGATTTCGGCCCTGATGATCAGCTCGGCCGCCTCAACCTCATTACCCGCGAAAAGCTGCGGCAGGGGCTGGCGGAGGCGACCAAGGGGATCGCGTTCTGTCTCAGTCTGCCGCTCGATTATCCCGGCGGCAATGCGCTCAATCCGCGCCGCTTTCCGCCGCGGCTGCGGCCAACGTTGCGCGGCGACAGGCCGAACTTCAATTGCACGCTCGAGGGGACGGGGTCGACCGACGTGTTCAACGACGATCTGGCGATCCTCTACCTGCAATATTCGACGCAATGGGACAGCCTCGCTCATGTCGGCGGGCTGTTCGACGTGGACGGCGACGGCGTCGCGGAGCGCGTCTATTACAACGGCTATCGCGCCGGCGTGGATGTCGTCGGGCCGACGCACGCCTGCGACGCCGGCCTCTCCGAGCCGATCGCGCGCGAGAGCACGTCCGGCGCGCATGCGCTCGGGATCGAGAACATGGCCGCCCACGGCGTGCAGGGCCGCGGCGTTCTCATCGACCTGCGCGCGCATTTCGGCGACGAGCGCAAGCTGGTTCGCTATGACGACCTGATGGCGGTGATGGCGGCGGACGGCGTCGCCGTCGAGCCGGGCGACATCGTCTGCCTGCACACCGGCCTCGCCGAGCGCATCTTCGAAATGGGTCGCGCGCCCGACCCAGAGGTGCTGCACGGCGCCTGCGCCGTGCTCGACGGACGCGATGCAAAACTGCTCGACTGGATCTCGTCGAGCGGCCTCGCCGCCCTCGCCGCCGACAATTACGCCGTCGAGGCGTTTCCCGCCTCGGACGGCGGCGACTGCTGTTCGATCCTGCCGCTGCACGAACATTGCCTGTTCAAGAATGGCATCCCGCTCGGCGAAATCTGGCGGCTGACCCCGCTGGCAAACTGGCTGCGCGAGCACGGCCGCTCCCGCTTCCTCTTGACCGCCCCGCCGCTGCGC